>JBBRGI010000026.1:0-20392 GCA_038240855.1 Bacteroidales bacterium
AAATATTGCCATTCTAAATTATAGTTTCAATCAATATCGTGAAAATACATCCAATCATAAGTAAGAAGTTTGCATAAATGCTTTTTTCATGTAAGTTTGCTTTATGTCGGGTATATTATCACAGGATATCAAATTTCTTCCGGGAGTAGGGCCCCGGAAATCCATAATTCTTAACCAGGAACTGAAGGTATTTACCGTCGGTGACCTGATTTATTATTTTCCGTTCAAATATGTCGACCGGACGAAATTTTATACGATACGCGAGATTAACAGCACCTTACCCTACATCCAGGTAAAGGGTCGAATCAAAGGAGCTGAAATAATCGGCATTGGGCGCAACCAGCGTTTAGTCGCTTACCTTACAGATGGCACCGGCCTTCTCGAATTAATCTGGTTTCAGGGAATAAAATTTGCAAAACAAACCCTAAAAACAGATGTTGAATATATTGTTTTCGGAAAACCAACCGAATTTAACGGGCAGTTCAGTATTGTTCATCCCGAAATGGATGAAAAAACTCCGGAAATATCAAAAAAGGATGGGTATATTCAGGCATTTTACACTACTTCGGAGAAACTGAAAACCAATTTTTTGCATTCGAAGGCCATACTTAAACTCCAGCATACGGCTCTTCAACTTGCAAAAGGAACTATATACGAGTCAATGCCTGCTTGGCTGGTTCAAAAACTCGGATTATTGGGACTTGAAATGGCTTTGATCAATATTCATTTTCCTGAAAATCCCCAAAATCTGAGAAAAGCCGAATATCGGCTCAAGTTTGAAGAGCTGTTTTATATTCAGCTCAAATTGCTCCATCTGAAAGAGGATCGCCATAAAAAATTCAAGGGACATATTTTTGCCACTGTGGGCAGTCACTTTAATGATTTTTTTCATAATCACCTGCCATTCGAACTCACAGGGGCACAAAAAAGAGTAATCAGGGAGATCCGTAAAGATATAGGTTCGGGACGACAAATGAACAGGTTGCTTCAGGGTGATGTCGGAAGCGGAAAAACGATGGTCGCACTCATGACAATGCTTATTGCACTCGACAACGGCTTCCAATGTTGCATGATGGCGCCGACCGAAATTCTTGCCACTCAGCACTACCTCTCTTTGAAGAAATTCATGGGTGATATGCCTGTAAATGTGAAACTGCTTACAGGATCAACCAAAAAATCAGAACGGGCGATCATTCATGAGGAATTGCTCAATGGCAAACTACATATTTTATTGGGGACCCACGCTTTACTAGAGGATATTGTACAGTTTAAAACCCTTGGAGTTGTAATCATCGACGAGCAGCACCGTTTTGGAGTCACCCAGCGTGCAAAATTATGGCGGAAAAATTTTATACCTCCCCATGTTCTGGTGATGACCGCTACCCCGATTCCCCGAACATTAGCCATGACAGTTTATGGGGACCTTGATGTGTCAGTGATCGACGAACTCCCTCCCGGTCGTAAACCGATCATGACGATGCACTATTTTGAAAATAAGAGAGCCTTACTTTACGAGTTTATCAAAAAAGAGATTGCTCTCGGACGGCAGATTTATATTGTCTACCCATTAATATCAGAATCAGAAAAACTTGATTACAAATACCTGGAGGAGGGTTATGAACATATCAGGAAACTTTTTCCTCAGCCCGACTATACTATTGGAATGGTTCATGGCAAAATGAAAGCG
The DNA here is from genome assembly GCA_038240855.1 of Bacteroidales bacterium. Classification (GTDB taxonomy): domain Bacteria; phylum Bacteroidota; class Bacteroidia; order Bacteroidales; family Prolixibacteraceae; genus JAAFHB01. Next base: position 1,688 of record JBBRGI010000026.1, read on the forward strand.
GCCGCCAAGGAACTGGAAATGCAGCGGTTTAAAAAAGGTGAGACACAAATTCTTGTTGCTACTACGGTTATTGAAGTTGGTGTCGATGTGCCCAATGCCTCGGTAATGATTATCGAAAGCTCAGAAAGATTCGGTCTGTCGCAGCTCCACCAGCTCCGCGGAAGAGTTGGACGAGGTGCTGAACAATCGTTTTGTATTTTATTAAGCGGATTCAAATTGGGCGCGGATAGCAGGAAGCGGATCGAAACAATGGTTGCCACCAACGATGGCTTCGAAATTGCAGAGGCTGATATGCGGCTACGGGGACCGGGTGATATCGAAGGCACACAACAAAGTGGCATCGCTTTTGATTTAAAAATAAGCAACCTCGCAAAGGATGGTCAGATACTGCAATATGCACGTGATATTGCAACAACCATTATTGCTGAAGATCCGCTGCTCGAACAACCACAAAACGATATCCTCAAAAAACAGCTTCTTGCATTACGAAAGAATCATTTAAACTGGGGATCAATCAGTTAAAACCAGTCCCGCCGCTTAAATAATAAAACGCTCACGATTGATATAAGGAACGAACCCAAAATAACCCACATAAACGCGAAATTATTGTTTTCCAGGAAGTTGGGGATGTTCATTCCAAATATACTGGCAATTACTGTCGGGATCATCAGAATAATGGATATGCTGGTCAACTGTTTGATGATCACGTTCAGGTTATTGGAAATCACCGATGCGTACGAGTCTCTGATACCACTAAGAATATCGCTGTAGATATTTGCTGTTTCTATGGCCTGCCTCAATTCAATTTCTGCATCTTCGTACAGATCTTCATCAAAGAATTCCTTGCTGAATTTAAGATTTTTGGTTTTTGAAAACAGGATTCCGTTTCCGCGTAGTGAAGTAATGAAATAAACAAGCGATTTTTCAATAGCCATAAGGCTTTGTAACTCCTTATTTTTAATCGATCGTTCAAGTTCAATTTCAGCCTGCCGGATTTGATTATTAATCTGTTTAAGGTATTTAAGGAACCAGATTGATGACGACAAAATAAGGCGCATGACGAAATCAAAATTATTAGTCACGTTAATATTTTTCCGCTGGGTATATTGTGTAAAATCAGCCAGCATCTGGGTCTGATAATAACATAAGGTCAGGGTGATCTCATTTGAAAAAATGATCCCCAAAGGAATGGTGACATATGGTGCACCGTTGTCAGAAAAATGGGGAATCCTGATTATCAGATATTGGTAATCGTCATCGACCTCCGATCGTGGACGTTCATCCGTATCAGCAATGTCGGTTATAAATTCGGCCGGAATATTAAATCGTTCACTTAGTAGTGCAAGTTCTTCCTCTGTAGGACATTCAACCTTAATCCAGCAATAGGGAACCCATTTTTCAATGGGACGGAACCCTTTATCGTTCTTTAAATAGGTAATCATAACGCTAATCCTCCAATCAATATAAAGAGGTAAGTAGCTTATTATTACCCCTTAGTTTAAACTTTCTATGTCCGCCGGATGGTCATCCATGGTATCAGTAATTTTTTTGCAATAGTAGGGTTAATTATTCAGGAATTTGTTGATAAATTAAAAATAAAAGTTATAAAAGTAAACTTTTCAACTTTTCGGTTCGTTAGGTCGTAATCTCAGTGGCCTCAAACTCCCCGAAAATAAACTTAAAACGTCATATACTACTAATTATTTGATGGTTGACCAATATTTATAATTATTCTAAATAATAGTCTCTACACGGCAGTTTGAGGAAAGTCATTTTAAAGAAAGTAAATAAAGGTTAGTTTTGCGCCCAATCTCGGAAGCGTCATTTATGGGTAGAACTGACAAGACATGTCATAGCGGAATCGTAAAGTCAATTAACAATCAACACATTGTTGTAACTGTTCTCTCACAGTCTGCATGTGTTTCGTGCCATGCAAAGGGAGCCTGTTCCTCCTCCGACAGCCAGGAGAAAGAGATCGAAATTACGACATGGGTGGGTGAATTTGTGCCCGGCGAAAAGGTTGAAATCATTTCAGACAAGTCTCAGGGTTTTCGTGCAGTATTTCTTGCCTATATTCTCCCTCTCATTTTAATGGTATCAGAATTAGTCATCATTCTGAATTATACCAACAAAGAAGTGCTTGCGGCAACAGGAGCGATTTTCATCCTGACCATTTACTATATTGGTTTATTTTCTTTCAGGAATAATCTAATGAAATCGTTGAAATTCACTATCAGAAAATCAAGTAAAATTGAAGCAATATGAGTGACACACTAATTTATACAGTTCTCGTAATCAGCATAATAGGAATTATTTCCGCAATAATTCTCTATTATGTATCCCAAAAATTCAAAGTTTTTGAGGACCCACGAATTGATTCAGTGGAAGCTATTTTACCGGCTGCCAATTGCGGCGGATGTGGTTATGCAGGGTGCAGAGCTTTTGCGGAGGCTTGCGTTAACGCCAACGACCTCTCACAACTCTTCTGTACAGTAGGGGGAAATGATTGTATGGTCTCTGTTGCAGATAAACTTGGACTCAAAGCGGTTTACCAGACTCCAAAAACTGCGGTTGTACGTTGTAACGGAACTTGTTCCCACCGCCCCAAAACCAATACTTTTGACGGAGCTCTAACCTGTGCAATAGCGACATCACTCTATTCGGGCGAAACGGGTTGTTCATTCGGATGTCTTGGTTTTGGCGACTGCGTTCCTGTCTGTAAATTTGATGCCATTCACATGAACAGCGAAACAGGTCTTCCTGAAATTATCGACGAAAAATGCACTGCCTGCGGAGCATGTGTGGACGCTTGTCCGAAATTCATTATCGAACTTCGTAAACAGATGCCTAAATACCGTAAGATATACGTGGCATGCGTAAATAAAGAGAAGGGCGGTATTGCTTCCAAAGCATGTAAGGTAGCCTGTATCGGTTGCAGCAAATGTCAGAAAGTATGCGAATTTGATGCCATTGAAATCTCGGGTAACCTGGCTTTTATCGACTCGGATAAATGCAAATTATGCCGTAAATGCGTATCGGTATGCCCTACCAGTTCAATTCTGGAAGTGAATTTTCCTCCCCGAAAGTTAATAGCTGACACTGCTGAAAATGTACAATGCAAACCGGTTGTTGCTTAATTTTCTAATAATTACATTACTATATTACAGTATTGAATAATGTTGAAAACATTTAAATCAGGGGGCGTTCACCCGAAGGAGAACAAGCTCACTGCAGATAAAAATATTGAAACATTGGCCTTGCCAAAAACAGCAGTTATTGCTGTGGCCCAACATTTGGGCTCCCCTGCTACCGTCGTTGTTAAGAAAGGTGATCGTGTTAAAGCAGGAACACTGGTTGCAAAAAGTACGGGCTTCATTTCGACCAATGTTCACTCTTCTGTCTCAGGCACAGTGATCAGGATTGAAGATGTGATGATGCCTTCGGGCTACAAAAAAAATGCAGTAATTATTGAGGTTGAAAACGACGAGTGGGAGGAAACCATTGACAGGAGTACCAAATTAATCACCAATTCACCACTCAACGCAAAGGAAATTTCGCAGAGGATCCATGATGCCGGAATTGTTGGACTTGGCGGTGCAACCTTTCCGACGCATATCAAACTCTCCCCTCCCCCTGATTCCAAGGCAGACATTCTTTTGATCAATGGTGTTGAATGCGAGCCGTATTTAACAGCCGATCATCGTTTAATGATTGAACGCGGTGATGAGATCATGGTTGGGATAACCCTGTTAATGAAAGCACTTAATGTATCCAGGGCTGTTATAGGGATTGAAAATAACAAACCAGACGCGATCAATAACCTGAAAAGCCTATGTAAAAAATACCAGGGAATTGAAGTTTGCCCGCTTAAGGTAAACTATCCCCAGGGAGGCGAAAAGCTTTTAATTCAAGCCATTACAGGTAAAGAAGTACCTTCCGGCCACCTCCCCATCAATATCGGAGCCGTGGTGAATAACGTAGGGACCGCTTTCGCAATATACGAGGCAGTTATGAAAAATAAACCCTTAATCGAGAGGGTTATCACAGTAACGGGCAAAACACTCAAATCACCGGCCAATTTTCTGGTAAGAATCGGTACACCGGTCAGTCAGTTGATCGAAGCTGCCGGGGGATTACCTGAATCGACCGGAAAAGTAATCAGTGGCGGACCGATGATGGGACGGGCAATCACTACGCTTGATGTTCCCGTCAAAAAAGGGACATCAGGAATCCTGGTGATGCCTGAATCAGAATCATTCAGGACCACTGAGCAACCTTGTATCAGGTGTGCCAAATGTATCAATGTATGTCCTATGGGTCTGGAACCTTACTTATTGATGACCCTGTCGCAAAAAAAACTATGGGAACGTAGTGAATCGTCCAGCGTAATGGATTGTATCGAATGTGGGTCATGCTCCTATACTTGTCCGTCAGCGCGGCCGCTTCTGGATTATATCCGGCTCGGAAAATCGACAGTCGGAAAAATTATCCGTTCGCGTAAAATAAAATTATAATCCGGTAATTGTTGTAAAATAGCTCATAAAAACCTGAATTCAACGTACAATACAAATCAATGAATAAAGTCTTAACTATAGCACCATCCCCGCATGTCAAAGGAGACGAGTCAGTCAGAAAGATCATGTATGGTGTGGTTTTCGCTCTTATCCCGGCGCTTATAATGTCGACTGTTTTTTACGGAACCGACACCCTTAAAATTACCTTTATTGCAGTAGCAGCCTGTGTCGGGTTCGAATACCTGATTCAGAAATACATCCTAAAAGTAAAACCGACAATAAATGACGGAACGGCGGTGATAACGGGGATACTGCTCGCGTTCAATGTTCCGGTTGAACTTCCCATATGGATGCTCCTGCTTGGCGCGCTGGCTGCAATCGGGATTGCCAAATTGTCTTTTGGAGGCCTTGGGCAAAATCCGTTTAATCCGGCATTGGTCGGTCGTGTGTTCCTTTTGATATCTTTCCCTGTACAGATGACTACCTGGACAGCGCCTGTCACCGGAATTGATGCTTTCACCGGAGCGACACCACTTGGACTTTTGAAGGAGGGATTAAAAAGCGGAAAAACAATGTCAGAAATTGCAAACGAACTTCCACGTTATTTTGATATGTTCTGGGGAAATATTAGCGGGTCACTTGGTGAATTGTCGGCTATTGCACTGATATTAGGAGGAATATATATGATTTGGAAAAAAATTATCACCTGGCACATTCCGGTTGCCGTGCTGGGCACGATTGCCATTTTCCAGGGGACACTATGGATGATCAACCCTGAACGGTTTATTGATCCCGTTTTTCATTTAATTACAGGCGGTGCCATGCTTGGCGCAATATTTATGGCAACTGATATGGTTACCTCCCCGATGACGCACAAAGGACAGCTCATATTCGGAGTAGGAATCGGAGTCCTCACCATTTGTATCCGGAACTTTGGTGCATATCCTGAAGGAATATCTTTCGCCATTCTGATTATGAATGGATTTACCCCTTTGATTAATGCACGGATTAAACCAACGAAATTTGGAGGGCTTAAATAATGGCTAAAGAATCAAATTTTAAAAATATGGTGATCGCCCTTTTTGCTGTTACCTTTGTGGCATCGGCCTCACTGGGTGTTGTCAATGAATTTACCAAAGGCGCAATCGAAAAGGCCAATATTGAAGCACAGAATAAAGCAGTGGCAGCTGTGCTGCCTCCATTCGATAAACTTGGCGCAAGCTTTAAGGTACTTCCTGAAGGTGAAACCGACATACTTATCTTTTTTCCCGCACTTGATAAGGACAGTATAACGATTGCAACGGCAGTGAAAAGTTATACCAAAAAAGGTTTCTCGGGACTTTTCACAGTAATGGTTGGATTTTCTGCCGATGGCAAAATAACCGGATACAATATCCTTGAACACCATGAAACACCAGGTCTCGGATCGAAGATGGCCCTTTGGTTTTCGAATGAAGAAAAACCTGGCCAAAATGTGATAGGTAAGAATCCGGCAGCCGACAATCTTATGGTAAAAAAGGATGGCGGTTCAGTGGATGCAATTACTGCCGCCACCATTTCATCGAGAGCTTTTCTTGAATCGGTGCAGCGGGCCTATAAAGCCTGGAAAAGCCATACAGATCAACAAAACAGCGTACCGAAACAAAACGGAACAAATCAGGAAGGAACCAACTCATGAAACAAATAAGCGTATTATTAAACGGGTTAATGAAGGAAAACCCTGTATTCGTTCTTTTATTGGGAATGTGCCCGATGCTGGGGGTTTCCTCCTCAGCCATCAACGGTATCGGGATGGGACTCGCGACAACATTTGTACTTGTGATGTCCAATATTCTTGTGTCATTGGTTTCAGGTTTTATACCGGATAAGGTACGTATTCCTTCGTATGTAGTCATCATTGCCACCTTTGTTACAATTGTTCAACTTGGCATGCAGGCTTATGTACCGGCTTTATACGCAAGTCTTGGCTTGTTTATTCCGCTGATTGTTGTCAACTGCATTGTGTTGGGAAGAGCTGAGGCTTTTGCTTCAAAAAACAATGTCATTAGCTCCACACTCGATGGATTAGGCATGGGACTTGGTTTTACATTTGCCCTCACATTACTCGGATCGGTAAGGGAAATTCTTGGAACCGGAAAAGTATTTGGATTAACCCTTTTCCCGGAAAACTACGGCAGCCTTATTTTTGTTCTTGCCCCCGGGGCATTTATCGCACTCGGATACCTTATTGCCATCATTAATAAAATCAAAAAAGCATAATAGAATGGAATATATTCTGATTATTATCTCAGCCGTTTTGGTCAATAACATCGTCCTGGTACAGTTTCTGGGGATTTGCCCGTTTCTGGGTGTTTCGAAGAGCTCCTCAACAGCAATCGGTATGGCGGGGGCGGTAGCTTTTGTAATGACACTTGCAACAATTGTAACGTATATTATCCAGTATTACATTTTAAATCCCTTGCATTTAGGATACCTGCAGACGATCGCTTTTATTCTGGTAATCGCCGCCCTTGTGCAACTTGTTGAGATCATATTAAAGAAAGTAAGTCCGGCGCTTTACCAGGCATTGGGTGTTTTTCTGCCGCTGATTACAACGAACTGTGCGATTCTGGGGGTGGCCATTCTGACCATTACCAAAGAGTTCAACCTGCTTGAAGGGGTTGTTTATTCCATTGCAACCGCAGCAGGTTATGGCCTGGCGCTGGTCATTTTTGCCGGTATACGCGAACAGTTTGAACTGTCAGATATTCCTGAAGGATTAAAGGGTACTCCGATTGCACTGATCACGGCCGGCATCCTCGCTATGGCCTTTATGGGATTTTCTGGAATGGTCTAATAATCAAAATAATGGAATAAAAAAGCGGGTCTGTCGGCCCGCTTTCTTTATTTCATTCATAACTCATTATTAAACATACCCACTAAGTGAGGTATCTGCAAATTAATGTTTTGCAATTATATCTGCATTTCCATCCGGGTCGCCAATTACATTACCACCCTTTTGAATTTCACCTAATAATAATAATCCTGCAACATAGAAGGGCAACGGTAAAAACGATGACAAGTCCAGTCTTTCTTCCAATTACTTCAACAGCCACTGCAATCAAACTTTTACCTTCTGCTCCACGTCCTCATTTAATCACCACTGGTGGTGGATATTTAACCGCCGGGGACTGCCTGAAACAGTAATCAGCAACAAAAATCCATTCAATAAGATTGTTATTGAGAAAAGCATTATTATTAAGAAATGATATCTTTGTAATAAATAAACAAGCGATATGGAAACATTAATAGTAAAGGTAAAAGACAAGAATGAAATGAAATTAGTTTCAGATATTCTTGCAAAATTGCATATTTCTTCTACAACTTTGAGTGATGAAGAATCAGAAGATTTAGGGTTGTCTAAAATGTTGAAAGAAGTAAACCGCTCAGAAAAGGTTTCCCGTGAGGCTGTAATGAAAAAACTTAAGGGATAATGAAAACTGAATTTTTAAAGGCATTTTATAAAGATCTTGATAAGATAGATGGTCAAAATATCAAGGACGATATTGAATCTGCAATTAAGAACGTCGAGGATGCAAGAACATTTTCAGATATAAAAGGCTTTAAAAAACTTAAGGGCTACAAAATAGCTTACCGAATTAAAATTGGTAATTTTCGAATTGGTTTAATTATCGAAAAAAATATTGTTGAGTTTTCAAGAGTAGTCCACAGAAAAGATATTTATAAGGTATTCCCATAAAATCCCGGTTAACAGCCGGGATTTTCGTTTTAAATTGCAGGGAATAGGTCGCGGATCCGGTCGCTGTCCATCACACCCAAATTTTTAAGGTATTCATTCAACATGTCCATGGAATGATCCCTTAATTGCATTTGAAGATATTTAATATTATCCAGGCTTTCCATGCCTTTACAACGCGGGTATGTTTCCATGAGTAAAACCCGTAACGGCCTTTTATTTTCAATGCCTCTAAAATCTTCTTATGTAATTTAGAAAGGTTGTCCCGCGAAAGAGGTTTAACTCCGCCAGATATATACGCTTCCGGATCAATATGAAGCAAATCTTTCAATTCTGGGTACAAGGCTGTAGAAATACTTTTTGAGTTTTGCGATTCTTACTAATTGCGCCAGGTATTTCGATATACACCATTGGTTTTTCAATACGGATACGTTCGCAAATTTCTGCCGCTTTTTGCATCCAGCCTTTTAATTGTCTTTATCCTTCAGTCCATAGACTTTTACACGCTTAAGAATGCGACCATTAACCAGCGGTTCATAATACCACACAAACGAAAGAAGGTGTTAATAATCACTTATAAATAAAAAATGCGGAGAGAAAGGGATTCGAACCCCCGGTACCGTTACCAGTACAACGATTTTCGAGACCGTCCCATTCGACCACTCTGGCATCTCTCCTGATTCCTTTCAAATGGTTTCAGCTACAAAAATAAAAAAACTATCTTATTCTGCCTCCTTGTTAAGTACCAGTTTATACGAATTTCTGAACTGTTAAAATTTTCTTCCCACTATTGATTGTTTGATTTTTTGAAGTCCGGCAATACGGGCATCACCACGGTGGATAATTACAGAATAGTTGAGAACCAAAGGTTCCGATACTTTTATACCAACTGTTGTATTGCCTGGCCATGCACAATTCTGCATACTTTTTTCTTTACGGATAATCCATTTCTGTGGAAAATCAGGATTTGATGGATGACAGACCATCATAATACCGGCCAATTTATCACCCTCTCCTACCCTTCCTGAAATATCCATCTCAGGACCGGCAGTAAGGGCAAGATTTTGAGGAACAACCTCAGCTCCTCCACTCGTAAACTTCATTCCCGGAACCAAAGGTATCCGAACCGAAAAACCACTGTATCCTTTTTCATCCTCCGAACCTCCAAGCCGGATTCCGTCTTCCAGTGCCTTCAGTTCGATACAAAAATCAATTCGCCGGCAATCATGCTTAACAGGGAATACCGTTATTTTCGTGGTTTCTGAAATTACGGCACTCTGAATGTCATTTTTCAACCACAGCGAACTTTTCCAAAGTACTTTCACTTCCAGAAGGCCCGTTGATTGTTTTCCTTCACTTAAACGTATAGCTGTTACCTCCTGCGAAAAATTTTCACACATCCATGGATCACCTAACCGCAAATTATCCTTCCAAAGCTGGTGCCAGGTCCAGAAAATTCCCCTATGGTGGAAATGATCTGCCGGAAAATCTTCGGTTAAAATTTCACCATCCAAACCGAAAACCGGATGAAGATAATTCGATCTCGAATATTTACCATCCAGCGATTTAGGAGATTTCTGATAAAAAAATACTTTCTGATCCCTGTCTTTAATCCATACACCATCCTTTTCGGTTTGCATTGTGATTGGCTGGGAAAAAGAAAAAAAGGTTATTCCCAGAAAAAGAATTGTTGTAAAAAATATTTTCATCATCAAAAAATGTATTGGACATGGGTAGATATATTAGAATAATCGGATGAGAGGTTGCCTCCAAAAAATTGCAGAGACGAGGCTTGCCTCGTCTCTGCAGGATTTTAATCAATGATATTATTAATTACCACTCATTAATAGGATTAATATTTGAAAACCTTACCTCCGGCCATAACCTGTTGGGTTTTTACATCAAATGTTGCCTTCTGTCCGGTACGAAGCGCGGCAGTTGTCATAATATTGGCAATTGAATGACTGTAACCCGCCTCAACAGGGGCATTGGTTTTGGGATTATTGGCACGGACACAATCCATCCAGTTTTTCATATGGGCGTTTGTCAATGGATCTGATCCTGTGTTTGAATCGGTTTCAACTTTTAATTGCGGAAGTTCAAACGGGGCCAGCAAGTTGGCTTTCATACCCATCTCTTTGGCATAACGCTCCTTCAAACCACCTTCAGAAGAAACTTGATTAGTATCGAGGTCAAGTTTCCCGCCGTTGGAGAAATACCACTCCTTAGTGCCTCCTGAATCATTGGTTTGCCGTGAAGAATAAATAACCTGAAAGCCTTCATCTTTCTTATCCAGCGGGCCGTAATCAAAAACGGCTGTCATCGTGTCAAAATTACTGCGGCCATCTTTCCAGACATATACATCACCATTGGCTGCAACAGATCTTGGATGAGGCAGATGCGTAAACCAATGCACTGTATCAATCTGGTGCGCCATCCACTGCCCGGGAATACCGGAGGAGAATGGCCAGAAAAGTCTGAATTCTAAATATTTACGTGGATCCCATTTCTCGAATGGACGATTCATCAGGAATCTTTTCCAGTCGGTATCCGATTCTTTGAGTTGGGCAACTTCACCTGGACGACGCCAACGGCCGGGCTGATTCACGTTCCATGTCATTTCAACTGCACAAATTTTACCAAACTTCCCCTCCTGAATAAAGTTATGAGCGGCCTGGTAATTAGGGCCTGAACGGCGCTGCGAACCGATCTGGACAACTTTGCCTGTTTCGTTCACTGCCTTTTTTGCGAAAATCGCATCGTCCATGGTCTCTGCGAAAGGTTTTTCGCAGTAAACATTCATTCCTGCACGAACTGATTCGCCGCATAATAATGCATGCTGGAAGTCTGCCGTTGAGATAATCACAGCATCCATTTTCTGATTATAAAACTCGTCAGTGTTTCGAGCCTGAAGCGGTGTGGTGGCATTGTTTTTTTTGATCCAGTTAGCACCATCATTGCGCCTTTTGCTCCAAAGATCACACACTGAAGCAAATTCAAAATTCATCTCCTTCGCATATTTTTGAAAGGCAGGCCCCAAGGCCGATTCAAAACGATTGGAGAAGCCAAGAATTCCGACTTTTACGCGATCATTGGCTCCAATGATTCTGCCATAACTTTTTGCGCTCATTGCCATACCCCCAAGGGTCAAACCGGCTGCGCCCAACGCCGATTTTTGAATAAATTCTCTTCTGTCAGACATATTGGTTTAATATTAATTGTTAATAATTATCAAGTTATATCAAGTTATTTAGACTGAAGACTATTAGTCAAAAGTCTCTCTGTCATCTCATCCATCTCAATTTTAATAGGCAGTCTATTGCTTGGGTTCCCAACCCTTTGCATATTCTCTTCCCCATAGTTTCATCGCATCACGATCATTAATATGGCCATTTTTGGTATTCACATCAAATGATTTTCCAATCCGGTAGGATATATTTGCATAATGACACATCATCTGTGTAATGGCACCCTGTTCAATCGGCGAATTAAGCTGAGTCTCTTTCCCCCGGATAACATTGAAAAAGTTTTTGATATGAGTATCCGTCATGTCTCCGCCTCCACCAAGCGCTGTCCCTGCTTCAGTACTGCCTGACTTAATGGTTTTTACTAATTTCCCCTTTCGGTCATACAATTTGTAACCGCCCCGGTCAACAAATACGGAACCCTCCGAACCAAAAATAATGGTCCCCCTGTCGGCACCGTAAGTCAGCATTCCATTACGACTTTTACCATCCCAGGTAATGACTTTGTTTCCCGGGAAACGGAAAGTTGCTTCCATCGTATCGTACATTTCCCATCCATCGTCAGGAAAATGGCGTTTAGATGCCTCAACATCAACATGTTCAGGATAATCAACCTCTAATGCCCAACGGGCAATATCCAGCTCATGAGTGGCATTGTTACCTGTTTCAGCAGTACCCCAATTCCAGCCGTACCAGTGCCAGTTATAATCCCAGATGTCGTGCATATATTCTACACGAGGTGCAGGCCCCTGGAAAAGATCCCAGTCGAGACCATCAGGAACCGGTGCTTTTTTGGGAACCGGGCATTCGGCACGCGAATTTGAGTAAAATGCCACCGCTTTATAGGCTTTACCAATAACCCCTTTATGAATTTCAGAAATTATTTCCTGCGATTCGGGTGAAGAACGTTGCTGGTTACCCATCTGAACCACTTTCCCGTATTTTTTCTGAAAGCCAACCAGTAATTCACCTTCACGCGGATTATGACTGCATGGTTTTTCAATGTAAACATGCTTGCCCGCCTCCATAGCCATCCAAGTTCCTGGTGCATGCCAATGATCGGGTGCGGCATTGAATATGGCATCAACCTGCTGATCAGCAAAAACATCGCGTATATCATTGATTAATGTGGCTTTACCTTCGACTTTTCCCTGAAGATCTTTCCCTACCTTTTCGCGCTGACGCTTCATCACGTCGCAGATATAGACAAGGTCGACATTGTTCTTTTTATCTTTTAATGCATTATAATAACTGCTTACCCGACGCCCGCAACCCATCAGCGCCACATTCAACCGGTCGTTTGCCCCGATAATTCTTCCATAGCTTTTGGCGCTAAACGACATTCCGCCAATTGTTAAACCTGCTGCACTAACAGCTGATTTTTTTAAAAATTCTCTTCTGTCTGACATTGTTTAAACTTAAGATTTTATGATCGACTTTAATTAATCTTTCCGTGTGCCTTAACGCTACGAAGATAATCAAAAACATGCTGAATCCGATATGTTTTACAACATATGAAGTTCTGTCCAAACCCCAATCAATCCATTTATTTTTGCATACTTGACAAAACAATATCCGTTAAATAATTGATATGAGAATTGTAATTATTTGCATCGCTACCCTACTGACTATTACCCGGGCTGAAGCAAAAAACCCAAACGCAGGTCCTGAACTAAAATGGGAACTTGGTTACGCCTCCACTTCCAATGCAAAACCTCAGAAATGGATTCCTGCAAACGTACCAGGTGCCGTTCAGCTTGATATCGCCAGGGCTGAAAACTACGCCCCCCTATATTATGCGGAACATTGGAAAGACTATATCTGGATGGAAGATTATTATTACACCTATCGCACAAGTTTCAAAAAACCAAAATTAATGATCGGTGAAAAATTATACTTTATTTCCAAAGGCATTGATTATCAGTTCGAGATATACGTGAATGAAGAAAAAATCCACGAACAGGAAGGGATGTTTACTCCCGTAAACCTCGATTTGACTTCCCTGTTAAAAGAAAATAATACTTTAATTATTAAGGTGTTTCCTGCACCAAAATTGCATCCCAAACCAATTGACAGGTCACAGGCATCGCATAGCGTCAAGCCGGCAGTTAGTTATGGATGGGACTGGCATCCGCGCCTTTTACCACTCGGAATCTGGGATGTTACCTGGCTTGAAATACAGCCTGCTGCCTTTATCAACGATTTTCATGTTAATTATCAACTGAACAATGAATTATCAAAAGCAGCTATTACACTTGAGGTGAGTGGACGAAGTCTTAAAGGCAACCATTACAAGTGGAATTTAAAAGATAAAAATGGAATTACTGCGGCTAAGGCCGAAGGTTCAATTGAAACCGACAATTTTCAACAGACAGCTTCACTGGACCATCCCAGCCTTTGGTGGCCCCATGACCAGGGTGAAACCTATTTATACGACTCCGAGTTCCAGTTATATAATAGTTCCGGAAAAATCATTCAGACGCATACCTCAAAAATCGGCTTTCGTCAGATCAGACTCGTTATGAACACAGGTGCCTGGAGTGAGCCCTCAGGATTTCCAAAAACCCGCAGTGTTCCTCCCATTCAGGTTGAAATAAACAACCGGAAAATCTTTTGCAAAGGATCGAATTGGGTGAATCCCGAGATCTTTCCCGGAATTATCACACGTGAACGATATCATCAGTTGCTTACATTAGCCAAAGAAGCGAACTTCAATATATTAAGAATCTGGGGAGGTGGTATTGTCAATAAAGAATCGTTTTTTGAATTGTGCGATGAAATGGGAATTTTAGTCTGGCAGGAATTTCCGCTGGCCTGTAATAATTATCCGGATGATCCTCATTATCTCAATATTTTAAAACAGGAATCCGCATCGATCATTAACAGGGTTAAGAAACATGCTTCGCTTGCAATGTGGTGTGGTGGAAATGAATTATTCAACAGTTGGAGCGGCATGACCGACCAGTCGCTGGCTTTAAGATTGTTGAACAGTCAGTGTCTTGAATTGAACCCCTCCACACCATTTATACCTACGTCACCGCTTATGGGAATGGCTCACGGGCATTATGTTTTTCGTGAATCGTCCACAAAAGAGGAAGTTTTCCAGGAGATGGCCCGGTCGAAATTTACGGCGTATACCGAATTCGGGATGCCCGCCCCTGCATCTGTCGAAATATTAAAGTCCATTATCCCCACGGAAGAACTATGGCCCCCTAAACCCGGAACCTCATGGGAAAGTCATCATGCTTATAAGGCCTGGACCAGTGAAACATGGTTGTGCGAGGAGATTATCGAAGATTATTTTGGAAAATCAAACTCCCTTGAGGAACTGGTCGCCAAAGGACAACTAATGCAGGGTGAGGGATATAAATGCATTTTTGAAGAAGCCCGCAGGCAAAAGCCCCGGTGCTCGATGGCTATCAACTGGTGCTACAGCGAACCCTGGCCTACGGCCGCCAACAACAGCATAGTTAGCTACCCCAATATCGCAAAACCGGGATTTTATGCGGTTAAAAACGCTTGTCGTCCGGTATTGGCGAGCGCCCGATTCGGGAAATATAAATGGACTGCTGGAGAGCTATTTATTACCGACCTCTGGATGCTCAACGATTATTTTAAAGATTTGCCTGCAGGTAAAATAACCGTAAAAATTAGTGCAGCGGACGCTTCGCCAGTTACCGTTACCACCTGGGAGTATACCTCACTGAAAGCCAACATCAACCAGGCTGGCCCATCTGTCAGGTTTCTGTTACCGGCATGGAAAACCGATCGTTTCAGGATTCTGCTCGAGGTGGAAGGACATCCCGAATATAATTCTGAATACACACTGGCGTATCAGCCATGAACATTCCTAAGCTAAAACAGTAAAAAAAGTACTCCATAAAGAAAATTTAACCTCCTCATCTTTTTTCGACTTAATTACTTTTGTTCAGCTATTTTACATTTAATACGGTTTTCTGAACCGCTTTTTAATATCTTTATCGTTTAGAACTTGATCTGATACTATGAATTTAGAATCTTACTTTAAAATCAGTTATGGATTATATATCATAACTACCCGTTCTGGGAGTAACAAGGGAGGATATATTTCAAATACCTTGTTCCAGGTAACTGCTACACCACCTCAATTTGCAATCAGTTGTAATAAAGACAATTACACTGCTGATTTAATCAAACAAAGCGGATTCTTTGCTTTTTCGGTATTGAGCGAAAAAGCGAATCCCGCGATAATCGGAAGTTTCGGGTACAAAAGCGGGCGTAATCTGGACAAGTTCGCCGGGGTTAATTATTTTGAAGGAAAAACTGGAAGTCCAATCGTTACAGATTCGTCGGTTGCGTGGTTCGATTGCAAGGTTGTACAGACCTATGATGTAGGTACCCATATTCTCTTTATCGGGGAAGCTCTTGATAATGGTATTATCGATGAGCATGGCAAACCCATAACCTACAGTTATTACCGGGAAGTTTTAAAAGGCTATTCACCCAAAAATGCACCGACATACATCGAAAATGAAAAAATAGAAGCACTTTCATCAGATATCATGGAAAAACCTGAGGTGTGGCAGTGCCAGCTATGCCACTATGAATATGAGGCAGCCAAGGGTGATCCAATATCCGGCATTCCCCCCGAAACACCTTTTGCCGATCTTCCCGACGATTGGGTCTGTCCCATTTGCGGCGCAGAAAAATCGATGTTCGAAAAAGAATAGACCAAATGAACCTGTGATGGATGACTTCTTCAAATACACGACTAAAAGTAATGAGGATAAAAACTGGGGATTATATATTAATGTAGCCGGATGTGCAAATATTTTACCCGGAGAGAGCTATCCACCAGCCGGACACCCGTCAGAGTATAGTTTTAGTTGGGAAAACGGCAGAATTTTGCATGAATTTCAAATCAATTACATCACCAGTGGTGATGGAATACTTGAAACTAAATCCGGCAAATATCCTGTTAAAGAGGGTTCTGTAATCATCATATTTCCAGGGATGTGGCATCGTTACCGGCCATCAAAAGCCGGCTGGAAGGAGCATTATGTCGGTTTTAACGGGACTTATGCGAACCATCTGTTTGAAAATGAGTTTTTTTCAGGCAAAAATCCTATTTTTCAGATAGGATATAATGAACGGCTCCTGCAAAGCTTTTACGAGTTGTTTAATCTTGTGGATATGGAAAAAACCGGTTGTCAGCAAATCTGCTCCGGACTGGTCATTTATATTCTGAGTACGATCATCTCGATAAAGAAAAATGAAAACTTTAAAGGCAAACAAATTGAGCAAA
Organism: Bacteroidales bacterium; assembly: GCA_038240855.1. GTDB lineage: Bacteria > Bacteroidota > Bacteroidia > Bacteroidales > Prolixibacteraceae > JAAFHB01. The sequence continues at coordinate 18,467 of JBBRGI010000026.1, forward strand.
CGATTCAGAAAGCCTGCCTGATTATTCGCGAGAACATCGATAAAAATATGAATATCGGTCAACTGGCCCTCGATTTAAATATCGATTACTCAATTTTTCGAAAAATGTTTAAGGAATATAAGGGAATCTCACCCGGTCAATACCATTTGTCGTTACGAATACGACAGGCCAAAGATCTGCTTATCAATACAAACCTGAGTATTAAAGAAATTTCGTACCGTCTGGGATTCGAATCCATATTCTATTTTAGCCGGGTTTTTAAATCAAAAACCGGCATCAATCCTACTGAATACAAGAACGGACCGGTAAAAAATTAGATCTTGTTCAGTAGATTCCTGGTGTTTTGCCATTGAGCTGCCAGACAATGTGTGAATGATGTAACTTATTGCCAAAGTTTTGTAATGATTACCAAATGCTGCCTCCTACCTTTACATGGATGCTGAATATCATGCACTCCTGCTTCGCCAGTTGCGATAATTATAAAAGTAAAATAGCATGCAAAGAGAAAAATTGGCATTGATTGTTTCCGAGAGAAGCAACCCTTGTGTTACGATTTCAATGAATACACACCGCACCCATTCAGCTAGCAGTAAGGATGTTGTTGTACTAAACGACCTGTTGAAAGAGGCCCGGGAAAAGGTGATGAATGGATACGACCAAAGTTCTGTCAGTGATCTGCTTGCAAAAATCGGAAACATCGGGGCAGAAATAGACGTGAACAATAATTTGGACAGTTTACATATCTTTCTTTCAAATTCGACCCGCGAAATAATAAAGGTCCCATGGACAACGCCGCACGACCAGGTTTATGTAACAAAAGGATTCTGGTTCAAACCGCTGATTAAAGTATTCAACCGCTCAGAAGAATATCTCATTCTTTTAATATCACAGACTGGTGCTAAGCTGCTTCATGCAATTAATGATGCCATTCTCGATGAAATAAAAAATGAAGATTTTCCCAATACCGAAAATCCTCATTCAAATGATAATTTGTATGCCAGTGATTCCAAGGCGGCTGATAATCTGGTTCGCGAATACCTGAACAAATTGGATAAGGCGGTTGTAAGGGTACACAATCAAACTAACCTGAAATGTGTTGCAGTTTGCACTGAGGATATTAATAGCCGGCTTATGCAAATGGCCGACAAGCCTTACATTTACCTGGGACATACCAATATCGATTATAATAAACAGGCTTTTCACCAGATTTCGGCAAAAGTATGGGAAATTGTTAAGGGACAGCGAATAATCCGCGAACAGGAAGCTCTTGATGAAATGCAGGAAGCGGCTGGCCATGATAAGGTTATTACGAAATTGGCTGATATTTTCAAGGCAGTAAAGGAGGGCCGGGGAGACCTGTTAATTGTCCACGATGATTTCCACCAGGCTGTAAAAATGACTGGAGAGTTTACATTTAAATTAGTTGAAGATGATACCCAGCCAGATGTTATAGACGATATCTCAAGTGATATTGCGTGGGAGGTGATTTCAAAGAAAGGGCGTGCAATTTATACTAATAAGGATGAGATTAAAACATTGGGTAATATGGCACTGAAAGTCAGGTATTAACTGTGAACTATTTAATATGACTGAGTATGTTGTCTGCAATACAATTATTGCCAATATTTCTGAAAGCACCAATGAGTCAAATTGAATAATATAAAATATTTTAATTCAATTAATTGCAGCGTTTACCGGGAATCTAAACAAGTCCAAAAGTGATGGTCTCGATTTTGTCGCATAAAGCATGCGTTTTTATGAAGATTTCTGAAGATTTATCCCAAGGAAAAAAGCACTTAAATCGTTGAATTTAAGTGCTTTTAATCTGATTTGATCTCTTATTTGGTGCCCAGAACAAGACTCGAACTTGCACACCGTAACCGGAACCAGCCCCTCAAGCTGGCGTGTCTACCAATTTCACCATCT
>JBBRGI010000027.1:0-19864 GCA_038240855.1 Bacteroidales bacterium
CATCATTTCTTTACAGGGCAAAAACTCATGCAACGCCCGCAACTGAAACAGTTGCCTTTGTGCGGCTGATAGTCTTCTTTCTTCCGGTAAACGACCTGGCTAAGGATTGTCATGCCAATCACCAGCCCTATGAACCCGCCGACAATCATTCCTCCGGTGTTAAATTTCTGACGAATCACTGTAGCCTCAGCTACGAGGGTATCAAATGATTTACCTGAGCTTAGAAAAGCCTGAACATCAAGGTTTTTCGGATCATTACGGACCTCAGGTTTTGAGATTAAAAGTTCGGCAAGATATACTGTCGGATTGGCTTTTGAAATCCACGTATGTGCCTTTGATCCGACATAGCCACCGATGAAAATCCATAAAGGAATCATCACGGCGTAAACAAGAAACCGGTTCACTCCCCATGTTCTGTTTTTCGATTGCTTCTCATCGGTAGGAAAATCAATGGCATCGAACGGACATGAATCGCTGCACAATTTACACTGAATGCAAGCTGCCGGTGTGATGGAAAGATGCCATTTCGAAAAACGGGATGTCCAGTGGAGTAATACGCCATAAGGACAGAAAAACCTGCAATAGGGACGTGCCACAAACATACCCATCAAAAGAAATGCAATTCCCAGTACCACCATAAGAAATTGGGCATCCATCCTGAAAATTCCGACAAACGGATCATACCTGCAAATGATAAAATCAGTACCCGTCGCGGCAAATAAGACTGCCAATGCAAGGTAGAGATACGGAATGATTCCCAATGTTTTACGCAGCCATACGGGTAAAGATAACGGCTTAACAATCAGCAAATCCTGTATGGCACCCAGCGGACAAGCCCCCGCACAAAAAGTTCTGCCAAAATAGAGCGTGAATACCAGCGGTATCAGGAAAAAGAGTAAAGTCACTATTGATATCGCATAACCCGGATCAAAAAGCGTGAGGGCAACATTCTGAATCGCCCCGATCGAACATATACAACCATTGCGGTAGAATCCAAAATAGATTAACGTGAAGACAGAGAGCCAGAGGATACCTTTTCGGGAACGTTTGCGGACTGCCAGCCAGCTTGCAATCGAAAGAACGATCACCAGAACAATCAAATCAGTATATTCAAGTGCAAGCGCACGTGGTTCGGGAGTCACTGGTGTAGGTTGACTGTAGCCGGTTCCAAATTCAGGTTTGGGGAATCGTTGCTGTTGAGCCATACCTACAAAACTGAAGATCAGAAAAGTAAGAAACAGCGATATTTTAATCCATTTACTCATTAACTATATATTAATAAAATCAATTTGCATTTTATGAAGTTCAATTTGCGGCGCATATATCAGTATATTTTCAATCAACCAACTATCGAATTTGCCACATTTCCATTTTACTTTCTTTTTAATTGGGCAGCTCTTTCCGTCCGATAGAATGTTCATTCTTTTTCCGATATTCTGCTTCGGACGATTTTCTCGCATTCATTTTTACCCTGGGTATCGTTCCTTCGTCACTCTCAATAGTTTACTCATTTCCTAATTATCAAATCGCTGAATTTTCAAATCATCAAATTGCCTAATTAATCAACCTTTTCTTCTTTTGTAAAGCTTCCCTTCACTTTGTAAGAATGGTTCGCTTTTACACGTGAGATGGCTTCCGAAGGGCATAACCGGGCAATAGAGCATTCGTTGCAATTCACACAAATACTGTGGATAATCTGCAAATGCAATGATCCGTTTCCGAATGAGGTGCATCCCTTGACACATTTTGCACAACCGATACATAGATCTTCGTTAATAACATATTCGAAATAAGGCTCTTCGATATATTTACGCTCAATGGCGGCAGTCGGACACAGTTGATTTTCGGCAGCCGTTGAGAGTTTATTGGCATCCGGTTTCAGATAACCGCCGCAGAGGTCGCAATAACCGCAGAGATCATAAGCATGTATGCATTTCACGGCCGATGGTGTCATTACGCACGAAGTGGCACACCGTCCGCATTGCGTACACTTGAAGGGATCGATCTGCCAGACATATTTTTCAGCAGTCAGATTCTTTGTGGCCAGCACACCCACAGTTCCCAATGTAATCAGCAAAGAGAGGCGGGTACCATTCCGGATAAAATCACGCCTGCTGTTTTTGGGTTTATTTTCCATTTTTTCTCTCCTTATCAGCTTGTGGGAGTGTACATTGAGTAAGTATACCACAATTTTTACATTGCGGCGCTACCGAACAATTTTCAGGAGTTTCAATCTTTTGATTGTAAGCCAAAAAGGCACTTAATAATCCGAATCCGGATAATATCGCCATTCGTCCGCCTTGTTTGAAAAAATCTTTTCTGTTCATCATCCTCTATTTTTTTACAAATAACCGGAGTATCTTTTTATCAATATCAAGTGCATAAATATTGCCTTGATCGTCTGTAGCCAGATCGGGTGCCTCACCTTCAGCAGTGAATTTTGAAGGGGCGGCTACAACACCTGAAAATTCTCCGGAAGGTTTATAAGTTTTGATCCTGACCATCCCTTTTTCACTGGTTACAAAACTTCCATCGGGTAAAAAGGCAAACTGCGCAGGATTACAGCATCCGCTGAAGCCTTCCACCTTGATGGATGAGGCCTGCCACCATGTACGAAGTGACCCGTCAGTGGTATAGTTTTCAAGCGCATGTCGTCCGGGATTAACGATCCATAATTCACCTTCGGGGTTAAATGCGAGGTCAAAATAAGGACTTGGTATGACAAAACCATGAATCTGATCGTTACCTGATTTTCCTTCGATCTCACCTTGTTGTTTCCCATCAAGGTCGAACTTACGGACGATTCGTTTTCCTGCATCTGCGACGAATACAATACCCGAACGTTCTGTAATGGAGGTGATTACCGTACTGTCGGAGAACAAGTTCCAATCTGCTAGTTTTTTCCCTTCGTGATCAAGCACGGCAACCGATTTTCGGAAACCGACAAATATGTTTGCAGAAGATGCATATATGCAGGTTGGTTCCTTGTCGAAACTAACCTCCTTTATGAGTTTACCTGTAGGCTGGATAATTTGCATTTTCTGATCACCCACGATATATACCTGGTTATCGCGCCAGCAGACTCCCGCAGGAATCAAAAAGCTGATGTCATATTTCCGGCTCTCTTTAAAAAGTATCATCGCCGTATCAATCCTCGAGAATGCATCAACATTTAGCGCATAGGGATTCCCGGGCTGGTTATCAGGTTTGCTGGCATTATAATCAAGCGAAACCACACCCACGATGACCACCGCCAGTATGATCAGAAAAATGACGATCTTCTTGTTCTTCATATCGCGCAATTTAAAGGTTCATATTGATGCAAACCATTGTTTTTGAATCTCGTAATAATAAATATCCGTCGGCGATTGCTAGTGGAGCCCAGGCATCTGCACCATCATTGATTACCTTTACCTGGTCGAGCTGCATATACTTCGAAGTACTTGGTTGAATAATGGTTAACGTTCCTTCATCGTCGAGAATAAAAAACTTGTTGTCGGCAATAAAGTAGGGGCCTAATCCGAAGCGTGCCGATTGACCGCTTGTCCAGACCATCTTTTTACCATCTGCAGGATTGACACACACAAACTGGTTTCGCAGCGGGCCTGCATCCTTGGGTAATATTCCAAAAAGATGCCCCTGCCAGTACACAGGAGTTTGCTGTTCGCACGCCAGCCCGAAACGGGGAAGATATTCCTGCAAAACATTAATGGTAAAATTACCGCCATTCTCCTTAAGTTGAAGCATCATCGACCCGGCTCCATAGCCTGCTGTCATAAATATCTTTCCGTCGGGCATACAAACGGGTGAAGGTGCGACCACTGAATGGTTCCATGCGGGAGTTTTCCAGAGAACTTTTCCTACATCTGCTCCATCGGCAGCAACGCCAACCAATCCACCAATAGCACTGTAAACGTACATTTTACGACCTCCAAAAGTAAAAGGCATAATTGATGAATGCGACATTTTCCATCCCTCAGGATTAGGTGTCTCCCACAATTTTTCGCCCGTTTCGCAGCTTACTCCAATCATCAAAGATTTTCCTCCCGTGGCGATGATCGCAACATCGTTGTCAATCATCGGGCATTGCCCTGTATACCAGAAAGGTATTTCAGTCATGTAGTCCTTTGCCACATCAATTCCCCAGCGAAAATTTCCGTCGACCCTATCGACACACATGACCTGACACCGGGGCCCCATGGTGAGTATATATTTTTCGGTGATGGCAGGAATTGTACGTGACATCCCGTGGTTTCTTTTGATACTTACATTGTATCCCCTTTTCCACAACTCTTTTCCGTCAGTGAGCGAAAAACAACGCAACATATCGGCTTTTTCCTTCTCGCTGTAGTCGAGCAGGTAGACCAGCCCTTTGTAAATAGTCGCGCCTGAATGTCCTTCGCCAAGTTCGAGCGACCAACGGATATCGGCACCTGATGGACCAAATTTATCCTTCAGTTTAAGCGGTGACTTTGAGATGTTGTCAAAATCATTTCCCCGGAAGCGGGTCCAGGTTTCTGTCATCTCCCTGTATTCCGAAGAATAGGTTTCGAATAGTTTGCCGATCTCAACATTTTCGGATACAGAATCGGCAGCCACACGATTATCAAGTCCTGGCAGACTCTCAGTAAATTTTGCGGTAGGATCTGCCATCAGCCACCACACCATAACCAATACAGCAATGGCAGAGAGCAGGTACAGGACAATTTTCAGAAAACTCTTTTGGATCATTTTAAGTTTTAGAATGTATAACAATCTTTAATTGTTAATCAAGTATTGGATTTGATAGCGATGATTCCACGATGTTTGATTACACACCTTTAATATCATAAATCATCAGCACATTGCCATGACGTAAGAATAACATACCGTTGTAAATTGCCGGATGTGCCCAGTAAGGCCCTGCTCCAGCTTCAACCTTAAAAGTACTTATTATTTTAAAATCATTTACATCGGGCTGCACCAGCGCAACATTGCCCCCTTTTTCTTCGTAGCAATAAAGCAAATTTTCGGCTGACACAATAGAACCTTTTGTAAACCAATCCTTTACCCAATTCGTCTTTCCTGTATTCCAATTTATCGAAACCCATTGCCCTTTGGTGTTGTTCAGCCAGTTGGTTCCGTAAAGGTTACCATCAACCAGTACAGTACCTCCGTGATGTGTATCCATCGTATCATTTTTCCATTTCAGGCTCACTGACCGGCCATCACCGGAAAGCGAAAACATTGTTGCCGGATGATCATAGCCGCTGGTCACAAAAATTTCACCGTTGTGATAGATGGGCATATTTGTATTAGCACCTTTGCCCGATTCTCCCAGGTGATAGGGTATAAAACTAAAATTCCAGATAATCTCCCCGTTAAGCGCATTAATTCCCATGAGGTCATTGGCTGTCTGGGCAATAATGATTTTTAGATTGTTGCGTTCAATCAATGAAGGTGAGGCATAAGCCCTGGTACCTCCCAGGCTTTTTGTCTTCCAAAAAAGTTTCCCGGTGATCTTGTCGTAAGCCACCACGGAAGTTTCCTCTCCGCCGGTCACATAAATAGCTGCCTGATCAGTCAACAGGACAGATTCGGCCACACCCCATCGATGATATTCACCTTTAAACTGTTTGTGGGGATCCTGCGACCATAAAACATTTCCGTTTGCAGCATCAAGGCAACATAGTGTTCCCATTCCACCAACAAGGTAGATTTTATTATCCTGAATCGTAGGAGTACTCCGTGTATCGGAATAGGAGTTTGCCCACGAATGCCCGTAAACTTTATCCCAAAGCAATGTCCCTTTTAAGTCATAGGCAGAAATTACATCCATTGTATCCTGTTTGATTCCGGTGATATAAATAATCCCTTTATACACCACAGGTTGCGAATACCCTTTGCCAATGCCTTCGATCTGAACCATAAGTTTCGGTCCCCCATCAGGCCATTTTTTAATTAAACCCTTTTCGGGAAATATCCCATCACGGGAAGGTCCCCTAAATTGAGCAGTTTCTTGTCCGTGAACCGAGATCACCAGGAGCAATAAAACGAAACTGATAATTATTCTCATAGTGCAGATTTATGCTTTGATATTATAAACCATTAGAACATCACCATGACGGATATAAAGTTTACCATCCTGTATAAACGGATGAGCCCAGTGAGGTCCGGTTCCGTTTGTTACTTTGAAAGAGCTAATCACTTCCCACTTTTCGGGATTGGGTTTAATTAATCCAACAGTACCAGTCTTCTCCTCGTAAGCATAGAACAAACCATCGGAACCGATTAGCGCACCTTTATTAATCCAGTCGGTTTCGTACTTTACTTCGCCCGAATCCCATTTTAAACAGACCCATTTGCCCTTACCATTGCTGATCCAGTTTGAGCCATAAATGTAATCGCCTGCAACCATTACACCATGATGGTGATTATCAAGGACTTTACTGGTCCATTTTTCTGTGACCGATGTTCCTGAAGCATCCATTTTTAGCATTACGGCCGGATAATCATAACCCATTGAAAGGAAGATCTCATCATTTTTGAAAATTGGTGTGTTTGTCCAGATCAATCCAGGCTGATCTTTCCATAATTCGTTTTTGTAGTATTTATAAACCCAGGCAACATTGCCATTTTCAGGATTCAGTGCTACCAGATGAGTGGCGGTAACAGCGAGGATAAATCTGAAATTTTTGTATTCATAGATGGTTGGGGAGGCATAGGCACGCTGGCCACCTGAACTTTTACTTTTCCAGATTAACTTACCGGTCATTTTATCAAAAGCAACAACTGAAGTCTCTGATCCTCCCGGAGTACAAATCACTTTATCATCGACAATCAACGGTGTTTCCGAAACACCCCAGATGTGCCATTCCGATTTAAAATCCTTATCCACATCTACTGCCCATCTCTCTTTACCGGAATTGGCATCAATACAAACCAGTCGCCCCAGACCACCGATTACATAAACCCGATCACCTTCAATGGTAGGTGTGGAACGTGTATCAGGAAACGATTTCGACCATGAACGTCCATAGGGAACCTGCCATTTGATATTTCCCTGCAGATCCATCGCTGTAAGATAATCAAGTGTATCAATCATACCCGTTACAAATATGGTTTGATTGGCAACCACTGGTGAGGAGTATCCTTTACCCAGTTTATCGACTTTTAATATCATTTCAGGACCATTGGCAGGCCATGTTTTCATGAGTTCTGTCTCGTTGAAATAACCATCCCTTTTCTCGCCTCTCCATTGGATAATCTGGCAGAAAACAGGGATGGTGGCTGAAACTATGATCAGTAATAAAATTATCTTCTTCATAATTAATTGTATATTAACACTTTAAAACGGGAGAAATGGCTTTAACGCCTTTTCTCCCGTTTTAAAAAACTTAAATGAATTATTTGCTCCCGATCATTTATTTTATTTTATATGCTATTAATGATTTGCCATGTCTTACAAAAAGACGACCATTGTTGATGACAAGGTGAGCCCAATGCTGTGCGCTACCCAATTCGACTTTAGCTTTACCTGCAATATTAAATCCCTGTGGTGTTGCAGGAACGAGCGCAAGCTCTCCTCTTTCACTGTAGCAGTACAACATCCCGTCGGCATAAATTACATTTCCTTTTGCAATTGCCTGCGAAGCGTATTTTTGCTCTCCGGTTTTCCAGTCGGTGCATTGCCAGTCTCTTGTATTGTCACCTGATCCATAGATATATCCATCAACTACAACTGCACCGCCCATACGGCTGTCGAGTTTTTTACTAAACCATGCTTTCGTAACCTGGCTTCCATCGTTATTCAGATCGAGTTTTACTCCGCCCTGGCCATATCCGCTGAAACAAAACAGACCATTATCATAAAATAAAGGGGTATTGGCATGAACGGCCCACTGGTTTACCTGTTCGTGTGACCACAGCATTACTCCAGTTTCGGCATCCAACCCGATAATATGTTTTTCTGTCATGGTCACCAACAACTTGCGTGCCGGTAATTTGACGAGCAAAGGAGTACAATACGCAGATTTTTCACCCATTCCTTTACTGGTCCAGATTAACTGCCCGTTAAGGCGGTTTAGTGCAATAACATTATTTATAGTTCCACCCGGGGTTACAAAAAGTTTATTGCCATCAATAACCAATGTTTCGGTTACGCCCCATGTAATATTCTGACCATCAAAGTCTTTCATTACATCTTTTTTCCAGTTAACCTTGCCGTCGGCAGAATTCATACAAGTGATTATCCCTTTTCCGGAATAGATGTACAGAAGATCACCCACCACTGTCGGAGAAGTACGTGCGCCGGCATAGTTTTCGATCCATTCTTCGCCATATGTTGCTTTCCAATCGAGTTTTCCATCCTGGGTCAGTGCATAAATATACCCGATATTGCCTTCTGCGGCTGAGATGTAGATTTTGCCATTTGCAAACACAGGAGATGAAAAACCTTCGCCTAATTCATCAAAATGCCAAACCATTTCGGGGCCATTTGCAGGCCATGTTTTCAGTAAACCGTTCTCTGGATAAATGCCCGTTGATCCCGGACCGCGCCAGGTGGTAGGCTCTTGTGCTTTAGCAGAAGAGATGGTCAGTAATCCTGCAATCAATAAAGGGAAAACGCTCTGGTTCATATAAGTGCTCTGTTTTTAAACTTTTGCCTAAAAATAGAACCATTCCCAAGATTCTGCAAGATACGGCATGTATTTAGTTCTGGTCTAAATAATATCTCCCAAGGGAAGATCAGATGATGAGAACTGGAGAAGATGAGAATTGAGATTTTCAGAACAAAAAATTCAGTAAATAACCGACAATTATTATACCGATCGTTAAAATTCCGATAAATGTGAAGATCAACGGGAGTTTTAATACCTTTTTCAAAATGATTAACTCGGGCAGTGAAATTCCGATAACCGACATCATGAAGGCAAGTGCTGTTCCCAGCGGTACTCCCTTTTCGATCAGTGAGTACGCAATGGGAACTGCCCCCGCTGAACACGAGTAAAGCGGAATCCCGGTCAGTACAGCCATGGGTATGGAATACCAGTTTGATTCATTGATTACAGAAGCCAGATAATTATCGGGTACATAGCCGTGGACAATAGCGCCGACTCCAATCCCTAATATGATGTATGGCCAGATTTTAACAAGGATCTCTCTTACTGCCACTCTTCCGGCCCGGATCCGGTCGTTAAATGCGGGTTTATGATTTACGGATTCATTTTTCCCAAATTTGAGATTTTGCACCCAATCCTGAAGCCATTTTTCCAGTTTAAGTTTCCCGATGATCCAACCGGCGGCTATAGCAATTGCTAAACCAGTCAGGACATAAATCGTGCCGACTTCCCATCCGAACAGGCTGAACAGCATAATAACAGCGACTTCGTTAATCATGGGGGCGGCAATCAGAAATGAAAAAGTTACACCTATCGGGATTCCGGTTTCCACAAATCCTAAAAACAGGGGAATAGCGGAACAAGAACAAAAAGGGGTGACAATTCCCAGCAAAGCAGCCAGTATATTGCCGGTAAACAGCGATTTGCCTTCCAGCAATTTCCGGGTCCTTTCAGGTGAAAAATAAGTCCGTACGACTCCGGCCAAAAATATTACCAAAATGAGCAGCAGGAAAATTTTCTGCAATGTGCTGATAAAAAACCAGAGCGTTTTCGATAGCGTTGACTCATAGGGCAAAGATAACCAGTTATATACAATAAAATTGGAGGACGCTTCCTTATACTGGAAGACGATAATCCAGAGAATAATTAAGGCTAAATATATAACTGATTTATAGCGCATTGTATCTTACTATATTTTACACTGACTGATAATACGGCTTCACCTTTACCTTAGATTTAATAATCAATTTTTTGTTTCTTTTTTGCAATAATTTCCAAACTATTTGCTCCATGCATCAGGTCTGTTTAAGAAATCGCCTGAGTGCTTCGACATAGTAAATTAACGGGTACAATTTTTCGTCATACCACAGCATCGCGAAATAAAGGCCGATCGGATTAGAACGCAAACCATTTTTATTATATTCATTTTCAAGCCATTCAAATCCTTTTAAACAGGCCTCATTACTCCTTGCGGTCAATGCTGAAATCGCAAGAGAACACTCTTCAATAGTTCCCGGCGTGCCGGTTTCTCCACCCCAGCTCCCATCACCGTTTTGCTGGTTCAACAAATAGATTTGGGCTTTGGACAACATCTGTCCAATATTTTTTTTCATCTGAACATCCAGGTTGGCACAAAGAAGACTGTCTTTCAGATATATAAAAACCTTGGATGTGCCATATACAGGATTCTTTTTTTCAGGTGTAAACTGATTACCAAACCATAAGGGATACCAGCAGCCATTGTCCTGTTGATTTTTCCAGAGAAACCCGAATGCTCTCGGGATACATTGCTCCAGCGATCTTTTTAATTCAGGCTGCATAGTATTACCCAAAATATCAAGCGATCGGGATAATGCCAGCAGCGCATGTCCTGTCAAATCGGAGCAACTGCTGTCAAACGGAAGTCTGCCCCACCCTTTACAAAATGTAGGGAATCCTCCGTCTTTGTTCTGTAAGATTGTTAACCAGTGACATCCGCTGATAATTGCCTCATTAATCTTATTATCAGCGCGGTATAATTCTAAAAGTGCAAGAATTACTCCTGCTGTATCATCAACATCGGGCACAGAACCGGAGAAACTGGTCCATCCCCACCCTCCCGGCAGTGCAAGATTAAAAGGATGTATCTCCTTGTACTGAATTGAAATCAAATGAGACACAATACGATCAGTTTCAATTCCCGAAAATACTGTTTCCATTTGTGATCCAAGTGCCTTCACACTTAAGGTGGTGACCCAGGTTGATAAGTCGGTATCAATCGGCCAACTGCCATCCGGTCGTTGCTGATTGCGTAAAAATGAGATCCCTTCGGTGGCAACCTCACTGTTGCCCTGGCCGGCAGAATACAGGCACATCGCGACGAACGCTGTCAATGGAATAGCTTCCAGGAATCCGCCACTTTTGGGAACGATGCTTCCGAGTTTTCGCATTACAGAAGGTATTGACCTGTTCCTGATCCATTTCATCACCGGGTTGTGATGTCTTCTGTTTTTAAAGACGAAGATACCCACGGCAATCAATGCAGGAATTGCATAACTTACTACGCGTAAATTAAATAAACTATACCACCTGGCAGGTAACAACGCAAATTCAAAAGGGAGCTGAGGGATTTTTCTGCAAGTTTCGGCATCGAGTACTCCACATATTACAAGCATCGAAAGGATCGGTACAGAAAAGGTATAGTCATTCCCGTAAGCCTCCAAAATTGAGCTCGTTATATTTCCTTGTGAAAGATCAATTTTGTTTTCAAGCAGATAATTCCTGATCCGCGAAAGCGCTTCTTCAGCACTCGTGCTACCCTCTCCGCAATAGCTGATGGCTCCATAACAAAGCAGGGAAGTGCTGATATTGCTTCTACTTTCGGGTGTATCGCCATGACCGCCGTCTGTATTAATATGATCTAAAAGCCAAATTAACCCGGATGTAACTAATTTATCATCAGAGTTGTTTGGATTAATTTTTAGTGCAACAATTGCAACTGCGGTTCCAAGTGCACTTGATGAGAGCCGGCCGCTCCAGAAGCCGTCACGGTTTTGCTCCGATTTTAATAATAAGACAAATTTTCCGTATTGCTTTTCCAGATTTTCCTGACTCATATTTTCAATTGCATTAACTCATTGAGCCTAAAGCCAACAGTCCATAAAATGTATATTCGACATCAGTATAAGAGTCGTATGAAGTTGCCCGAAAGCCGCCATTGTCGTATAAATCATCAACGTAAGTAAGACAATCCGGTTTGATCAAACGAATATCGGCATCCAGAAAATGGAGCGCGTATAAAGCAACTCCTGTCGAAAGAAGGTCCTCGGACGGCGCCTGTCGAAGTGCTGCAAAGCCCCCGTTACCGCGGTAAAAAGTCTTTATTGAATCAGCTACCTCCGTTTGAGGGGTTCCGGCCATTCCCATCATAACTGCTGTGGCTGCAACCACGGGACATGGATGTTTGCTAAGCGAAAATGATTTGTTGTATTTATTCAAAACACGTCGTATATTCTGATAATCTTCAAGGTAATAGAGGGCAAGTACTCCCAGGAAATCAGTGTATTCAGGCTGTTTTGAATCAGCCGGAACCAGGTCATTTACTATTTGTTTTCGCAGCTTTTCGGTGATTTCATCCTGACCGATCAGCCTGGCATATAATATTGCACCGCAGTAACGGTAAACGCCTGATAAATTTTCCGGTATCACTACTGATGCCACATATTTTTTCAGCGGCTCCATCACTTCCGTAACAGAGAATGCCTCAGCAATATAATACCCAAAAAGCGAATAATACAAGTCACATTTCCCACCCCTGTCTGCAAAACCACCCTCGATTGTTTGTTGCTCCAGTATAAATGACCTGATCTCTGAAGTCATATCAGGATCGAGCATCACGATCGATTTGACCAAAACCGATTCGATTAATTTGGGATGTACTTTTTTTAACCGGGGTTGTGCCGCCAGTTTAAATATAGTCTTTGAAAATTTTTCCCAAAATTTCATGTAATGCCAGTTTTAGACCTATGGTTGAGATATTTTCGAGACAATTTTTTGCTTCATGAATGTTATGAATTAACAATTCGGAGGTAACATTCTCTGTCTGATGCATCTCAATTAAATCGTAAATAGCTTCATAGTCATCCGATTTGTAAGCATTTAGTAAAATTTGCTTTTCGGACGAAAGCTGATCAGCAAGTACTGAAAGCAGTATGCTGAACTTCCGGAGGGCAATATCGCCTTTATTGCCTTTAAAATCAGATAAATCATCCTTTATCTGGTAAGCAACACCAATAAAATGACTGAAACGATCCAGTAAGGCTTTCATTTCCGGTGATGCTCCACCCACCGCGGCACCAAGCAACAGCGACACCTTGAAGGCCGCAGATGTTTTATTGTCAAAAAGTTCCAGCATTTCCTTCAATGGGAGGATCTCCTTTGAACGGATGGATATCAATTCGGCACCCTGCCCAATAGTCAGACTGCGATGTCCGCGCGAGATAATCCTGATTGCTTCGCTGATCATCGCCGGAGGCAGCGTGCTTTCGGCAATCAAACGATATCCTTCACCGATCAGGTAATCGCCCGTATTAATAGCTACAGGAATACCGTATATCGCATGAATGGTTTCCTTCCCATAACGGAAATCATCATTGTCTTCTATATCATCGTGGATCAGTGAGGCTTTGTGGAAACATTCAACCGATAAGGCCAACATATTCAACACTGCGGGATCTGGCTCAGCGACAAATGCTTCGTAGGATAAAACAGCGAGGAAAGGACGTATACGCTGACCACCTGAAAGCAGTGATTCCGAAGCAATTATTGCCGTTTTATTTTCGCCGGCTCCCAATATCCTAATCAACTGTTCTTCGCCAAAAATTGAAGAGGTCTTGTTTTTCAGATAGTTTAGATTAAGCAACCTGATTGATGGATCTTCACCGTAATTGTAAATCTCCTGCTTAATCCATTCTGTATCTGCCGAGGTTTCCACACAACCGCAGGTAATCAGGGGAATTCCAATACTTGGTATGGAAAATTTACTCACCGAGGCAAACATTTTTTGCAACACTTCCATACAGCCGACACCTATTACCGCGTCAACTTTCCCGCTTTCAATCAGTCGCGTAGTAATTGTTGTTCCTTCTGTTACCAGGGCAACATATCCTAGGTTTTCGGCTTCGCGTAAAAAACCGGAAATACTGCAACTACCGCACTCACTGCATAGTAAGCCCAGCTCATCCTGTTGCGCCTTACATAAACTGACATTCCGCAGACATTGGGGAAGCAGGAAAATACGCCGGTCAAACGGAATGGCCCCTACAACAGGTCGCCAGATGGCATTCCCACAGCATACCATAATAAAAGCACGATACCGTTCCTCCCATTTTTGTGATTCGATCAACATATTTGCAAATCCGATTAATGCCACATAATTCACAGGTGGCATAACCTGATTTTTAAGAAAATAGGAGTCAATTGTGGCTCTTATAAGTGTACGTTTTGCCTTTTCCAATGGAACATCAAGGGCAAATATGGGCAGAAATGTTGACTTCATAATTTTAGTTTTATCCATAAGCACCCAGACCAAAAAAAGCTCTTTTCTTAGCCATCCGGTATATCCAGTTTTTTTCGGGAATTACCGGGCAGCTTCCATGACTGCAAACGGCACATTCCGGCCCAGGATGAAAAGGTAAACCGGGCCGGTTCGATGTATTTATTGCCTGATGCTCAGCCGCGAAATTCGCAAGCCAGGCAGGATTCTCCATCAGAATACAACCTTTTGTCTGACTATACACCTGTGATTTAAAATCCTTTATGAACGAAGAATTTTCATATACCGCTTTAAGGTCACCGTTTTGAATATTATCGCATGAGTATTGAATAACAGGGCACGGTTCGATATTGCCTTCGGGATTGATATGGTGACTCAGCCCTTCGGCAGCGGGACAAAAAGGTTCCCCATTTGCACCCCAGTAAGAATCAATAATCACAAGCGGATATTTCGTTCTGCCCTCCACTAAAAACCGGCGTAGCCTTACTATATCGTCCGGACTAAGCGCAAGTTCAAAATGAGGATCTTCGCCCGTGGGACGGAAAATATAATACCACAGGTAGACTACACCCCGGTCGTGCAACATGGTAATAAATTCATCCGACAGGGCCATTTCAATGTTTGATTTACAAACACTTATTGCAACACCCGTGATTAATTTATGTGCCGTAGCGGTTTCAATTGCCTTTACCGTGCGACTGAACACATGTTTGCTTCCCCTGCGGACATCGGCAACCAGTTCATTTCCCTCGAGACTGATTAGCGGAGTGACATTTGCCAGTTTTCGTAACTCTTCAGCGATCTTGTCGCTAAGCATTGTGCCGTTCGTGAACAACTGAAAATAACAATCAGGGTGTGCCCTGAAAATATTGAATAAATCACCGTACATCAATGGCTCACCACCCAAAATTCCGTAAAAATAACAACCGTGCTTTTTACTGTCGGTAATAATTTTATTTATAGCTGCCAGATCAAGGCTGGCAGTTTTCTCTCCTCTTGAAACCCAGCATCCCTGGCAGGTGAGGTTACAGTCGTTGGTAACCGAAATAAATTGAAAAGCGGGGAAATTCTCACCTTTTTTTTTGCGTTTTTCGAACTTATTAAACCCCGAAATCCCTTTCCATCCAAGGTTATAAACGAATTTCCACAAACACCGCCGATCGGCTCTTAAAACATTTCCCAGTATAGACATTATCAGTTTTCTATTGATTATCGTTCTTTTCAGAGCGGGCTTTTTCTCTTTCTTCCATGGCTTTCTGTATTGAAACAGAACTTATAATCGATCTGCGCTTAGCTTTTCGCATTTCGAGTGCCTGATAGATATTGCTTCCAAGAATGTTCTCAATATCCAGATTCTGTCGCTGATGTTCTGCAATTTCATCAATGGTATCGGCACCGGCTATGGCACCGTCGTTTTCATATTTGGGAAAAACTATCGCTGTTTGCGGACAAATACGTCCACAGGCAGGACAATTGTTTTTGCACCCTTTGGGATTTACAACAACAACTTTGTTATCAAGCTTTTCGTAAACACCAAAAAGGCAAAAATCAGCACATTGTCCGCATGTGTTGCATCGCGAGTAGTCGATAACCGGGAACCAGGAGGGCCATTCTGAATTACTTTTTAAAAGCGTACTATCGCTATTTTGGTTTTGTCCTGCAAAGAATGAATCAATAGCCCCGAACAGTTGAGTATTATTTAATTCTCTGAAATTTAAGAAATTAAAATTTGGATTTTTATGGTCAATTCCACAACTGTCAAGTAAAAGTTTCACTGCCCGGGAATAACAGGCGATGATTAAGACCTCCTCAGATGACATCAACAGATCGCGGGTTTCATTTTTCCGGTCAACAGAGCAGCCGCACAAATCGGAAATTTCAGCATACGGATGCCCCGATGTCCGAAGGTATTCCGAAACAGACTCCAACCGGTTAGCGTCTATGATTTTTGCCTGGCAGTTACAAAAAAATACTTTTTTACTCATGCAATCAAATCTTTCATGTTGATTAGCTTTGAAACTGAAGCAAAGATATATTTTCGGGTGGTAATAACAACAGCAGAAAAAATCAGAGATTTTCACTGCATCCGGATGTTTTAGGGCTAAACATCCATTGTTTGACTTAGGGCTTTAAAAATGTCACTGCCACAGAGATTTTTGAAGTTGCGTCAAAAACCGGCGTTCACTGTGGAAAAACTCATTAAATTTTGATGGATGGGATTAGGATTGTATCTGGAAATTGACTCTGGTTTGAGTGTTCCCAAATCGTCATCCAGGTCGCGATACACAAGGATCAACTTATTATTATCCTGTTCCCTGTAACCCTGGTCATAGCAGAAATAATTTATCTTGCTGTTACGTGAAGTACTGACATAGGTGAAATAGTCGAAACGAAACCCATTTTTTTGCAGCTCTCCCTTATTTGCTGATGTTTTTCCTTTTGCCCGGAGCATTGTCAGGATAGCATGGTTTTTTTTCAATATCTTGTTTACAGATTTGATAACCGTGTTCGTCTCAAAATAATTCTGATTGTTAAAGGCACTGCGGCATTGATCGCTGCAAAACTTCTGGTCCGCCCGGCCCCTAAGTTTTTCAAAACACTGAAGACATTTCCGATCGTTCATAACAGTTTTTTCAAGTGGTTAAAGCTAAAACATATTTGTCAAATTTGTTCATCATTTCTGTCTCCAAATTTGTACTGCGAAAATACACTCAACATCTGATTTTATTCAATTATATCCGGATATATACGTAAATATCCGGATAAAATCGGATAATTAAACGTATTGATAGTTAAGTCATTATCGGTACAAACAAACGCAAAATATACCAACATACATAAATTTGCAAAAAATAACCATAAACGCTAGGATATTTGACTAATTGTAAATATCTTTACACAGTAAATAAATATTTGACACTTAAATCAAACGACTAAATCTTTACCACTATGAAAAATGAAAATAATGCGCCTGCTGCATATAATGATTTAATGGAAAATTACATTGGGAACGCTAATATTTATTGCGAAAGTGGTGCAGGAAAAGCATCAAAAAAAGATTACCAGGGGGCCATTGAGGACTACTCAATTGCACTTAAGATTAATCCGGGGGATGCAGATATTTATTACATCCGTGGTTTTGCAAAGGCCAGCCTCGAAGATTATAAAGGTGCAATTGCCGACTATACAATGGCAACGGTGATTAATCCCATGGATGCAACATCCTATCTAAACAGCGGTATGTTAAGGTTTGAATTACAGGATTACAGGGGAGCAATAGCCGATTTTACCAGGGTGCTCGATATTGATCCCACGTATAAAAGTGTATATGCATTCCGCGGAGCTTCAAAATCCAACCTTGAACAATACAGGGACGGTATTGCAGACCTGACTAAAGCCCTGGAGATTGATCCGGAGTATGCATGGGGATATCTCTACAGGGGCATTGCAAGAATTGGTATTAGAGACAACACGGGCGCACTCGCCGACCTGAACAAGGCTATTGAAATCAATCCAAAATTTACCCAGGCTTATTACTCCAGGGGACTGCTGAGACTTGAACTTGGTCAGCAAGCCAGTGGATGTCTGGACTTAAACATCGCGAGTGATTTGGGCGAAATTTAAAGTACAATGTTATTTTTTATGCATCCACCTAAACCAAATATAACTTTTTATGAGAAGAGCATTCATGAAAGGATTAAAAAACAAAGCGCTTTTATTGACTATTATTGTGTCCGTTTTGGTTACATCCTGTAAATCAGTCAGAAAGTCAACCTTAAATCGGGATAAAATAACTGTTGCTGCCTATTATTTCGCCAATTACCATACAGGCGATCACCGGAATACAAACTACAAGGGTCCCGATTGGTCGGAATGGGAACTGGTTAAGAATGCCCGGCCACGGTTTCCGGGCCACCTTCAGCCAAATGTTCCGGCATGGGGTTATACCGATGAAAAAGACCCTAAAGTTATGGCTCAGAAAATTGAGGCGGCGGCGGATCATGGTATCGACTGTTTTATTTTTGATTGGTACATGTATGAAGATGGTCCATTTTTAAATCGATGTATTGATGAAGGTTTCCTACACGCAAAAAATTGCAACAAGATAAATTTTGGACTCATGTGGGCAAACCACGACTGGGTTGACATCCATCCCTATACACGTGGCGCTGCACAAAAACTACTTTACCCGGGAAAGGTTTCTCCCAAACGGTTTGAAGAAATAGGCGATCTCCTTATAAAGGAATATTTTACGAAACCTAACTACTGGAAGATTGATGGCAAAGCTTATTTTTCGGTGTACGATGTAAAGAAATTTGTGGAAGGTTTTGGCAGCATGGAAGCTACGAAAGCGGCGATGGACCGGTTGAGCGAAAAGGCCGTTGCTGCTGGATTGAAAGGGGTTCACTGGAACCTGGTAGCCTGGGGAAATCCGATACTGCCCGTTGAAAAAGCCCCATCCAATACTCCTGAGCTGATCAGAATGCTTGGATTTGATTCGACCACATCGTATGTTTGGATTCATCATGTAGCACTGCCTAAAACTCAAACTGATTTTAATTTTGTCAGAGATGCTTACTTTGCGCACTGGGATAAGGCTAAAACAGAATATGGCGTCCCGTATTTCCCGAACGTGACCATGGGATGGGATCCGACACCACGTTGCGACCTTAAATCGGAATGGGCAAATGTGGGTTATCCGTTTATGAATACTATCGGAAATAATACGCCTGAAAATTTCAGGAATGCCCTTCAACTAACAAAGGAAAAATTGCTTAATGACCCTACTGGCCCGCGGATTCTGAACATCAATTGCTGGAACGAATGGACTGAAGGGAGTTACCTTGAACCGGATATAAAAAATGGGATGAAATACCTCGAAGCGGTAAAGGAGGTATTTGATGCAAAAAATTAATATGTACAAGATGTACGATGACGTGAAGGATTATATAAACCTGACACCTTGATGGGCAAACGAGTCGATGTTTGGTGTTTTGTAGAAATTACTTCCGTAACATCCAAGTTGTTTCCAGCCCATATCGTCTATCACCACAATCAAGACATTTGGTTTTGTCAAAGCTTTGGCTGAAAAGTTTTTAGCAGTTGCACATAGTGTAAGGCAACCAAGAAGTCCGCTGGAAACAAGGGAAATACTTTTCATTTCGTCTTTCGCTACAAATGGTTTGTTTGTCCCATTCCAAAAATCAGCGAGATGAACTTCAGAGCCATCTCTTAACAAGGTAGCCGATTTTACTTTACCTTTCAGGTCTTTCAGGTAATATTGGCCGATGCTTTTATCGAAAATGTGTTCAGGCCCTTCAAAATCGCCTGCCCATATTTCAGGATTTTCTTTTTCCATATTTCCTCCCAGCCGGTTGTCGATAATTATTCCGGGTTGAAGTTTCCGAACCATTTTAACCAATTCTGTAGCTTTCCATTTTTCACCATTGTATTCGCCAAACGAATAATCGAACCACATGATGTCGATTTTACCGTAATTGGTAAGCAGCTCTTCCACCTGATTGTGCATATATTTCAGGTAATTGTCCCAGTTATATTTTTTCTTGTCCCATTCGGGATTTCCGGACATCGGATGGTTGCCCACATTGGGGTAATCAGGGTGGTGCCAGTCGATAAGCGAATAATAAAACCCGACTTTCAAGCCTTCGGCCCGAAATGCTTCCACGTATTCTTTAATCAAATCACGTTTGGCAGGCGTATTGGTAGCTTT
>JBBRGI010000028.1:0-19413 GCA_038240855.1 Bacteroidales bacterium
GAGGATGATGGATTATTTGAAGGGGCTGACGAAGATATGCCGGATTTCGATCCTACACTTGAATTGTCACGTTACAAATTTCCTCCGATCGAATTGCTTGAAGAACGCTCAACGGGAAATCCACAGGTTTCGGACGACGAATTGATCGCAAACAAGAATAAGATCCTTCAGACACTGAAAAACTACAATATCGAAATTGTAAAAATCAAAGCTACAACCGGACCGACCATTACACTTTATGAAATTGTACCGGCGCCGGGTGTAAGAATATCGAAGATTAAAAACCTTGAAGATGATATAGCACTTAGTCTGGCAGCTTTGGGAATCCGGATAATTGCGCCCATTCCAGGCAAAGGAACCGTTGGTATTGAGGTTCCAAACAGTAAACCGGAGATCGTTTCCATGCGTTCACTGATTTCCTCAAAAGTTTTCCAGGAAACTGATTTTGAACTGCCTCTCGCGCTCGGAAAAACAATTTCGAATGAGACATTCGTCGTAGATCTCACCAAAATGCCTCATATCCTGGTTGCCGGCGCCACAGGACAGGGAAAATCAGTAGGTTTGAATGCTATTATCTCATCGTTACTCTATAAGAAACATCCGGCACAGCTAAAATTCGTTTTTATTGATCCCAAGAAAGTTGAATTAAACCTGTACGCGATCATTGAGAAACACTTCCTTGCGAAAATGGAGGGGGAGTCTGACCCTATAATTACAGATGTTCAGCGGGTTAAAAATACCCTTAATTCGTTGAATCATGAAATGGACATGCGCTACGATCTTCTGAAAAAGGCACATACCCGAAACATTAAGGAATACAATGAGAAGTTCATCTCCCGGAGATTAAACCCGGAGAAGGGTCACCGGTATCAGCCATATATAGTAGTGGTGATCGATGAGTTTGCCGATCTGATTATGACAGCCGGAAAAGAAATTGAACTCCCGATTGCGAGGATTGCACAGCTTGCCCGGGCTGTCGGCATTCATATGGTCATCGCAACACAACGTCCCTCGATTAATATCATCACCGGGGTAATTAAAGCCAATTTCCCGGCACGTATTGCTTTCAGGGTGGCCTCGATGGTCGACTCCAGAACAATTCTGGATACACCAGGGGCGAACCAGCTGATTGGTAAGGGCGATATGCTTGTTTCGACTGGTAATTCACTGATCAGGGTTCAGTGTGCCTTTGTTGATACTCCGGAGGTAGAGGCAATTGCAAAATATATCAGTCAGCAACCTTCCTTCCCCAGCGCGTATTTGTTGCCTGAATGTCACGAAGATGTATCAGACGATGCCACTTCGATCGACTTAAAAAACCGTGACGAGTATTTCGATGATGCAGCAAGAATTGTTGTGATAAATCAGACAGGCTCTACCTCTGCGATTCAGCGAAAATTTTCGATTGGTTACAACAGGGCAGGGAGAATAATGGACCAGTTGGAAGCCGCCGGAATCGTGGGCCAAAATGAAGGAAGTAAAGCCCGTCAGGTTTTATTGCAGGACGAATATGCTTTGGAACAATTATTGAGGGGTCTGGATCAATAATTGAATTTTTATTTATCTTAGATAATTGGTAATGAAAACTGTTTATTTATTTAGTGTTTTAATGTTATTGTCAGGCGCTTTGTTTGCACAACAGGATGCAAAGGCCAAGGAAATCCTCAACAAACTTTCGCAAACGAGCAAGGCCTATCAAACGATACAGATCGATTTTTCCTTTACCCTTGAAAACAAAACAGGCAGTGTCACCGAAACGAATGAAGGCAGCGTTGCCGTGAAAGGGAAGAGTTTCCGTTTGCATATGCCGGCGATGGGGATGGAGGTTTTTTCTGATGGAGTTGCTACCTGGAGTTATCTGACAGATTCGAAAGAAGTAAACGTCACCGAAAACGAAGAAGATAGCGATGATGCCCTTAATCCGGCCAATCTTTTCACGATGTATGAAAAAGGATTTAACTATAGTTACATCGGCGAGGAGAACATTGGTGGTAAAACTTCTCAGGTTATCGATCTTTTACCAACTGATAAAAGCAAAGAGATTAGCAGGGTCAGATTGTATATTGACAAGGTTAAGTATCAGGTAATTAAAGCCAAAACATTTAATAAGGACGGTAATGTTTATACACTGTCGATGAAAAATATGAAAACTAATCAGGTTTTGCCGGACAGTTATTTTAAATTCGATCCAGCCAAATATCCCGGGGTTGGAATCAATGATATGCGTTAGCCGGTAATAAGTTTAAGTCAGGACCTGCATCCGAAAAGTCCTGACTTTAACTGTATTTATAGATTTGCTATTTTCTTCTCCTGTGTCATTCGCGCAACTGAGGCAATTTCGATAAATGAAGTTCCTCCACCTACACCAAAATTTCCGCCCACGTAAACAACAGTATCGTTTTCAGTTATCTTTCCACGCGCTTCCAGGTCAAGCAGTGAGGATTCAACCAATTTATGTTTATTCTTTTTCGATACGATTTGGCTTGCATGAACACCATATGATAGAGCGAGTTCACGTTTAACGCGGCCATCATGGCACTTCGCGTAAACGGGACGGGGGCTTCTGAATGCGGAGATATAACGCGCGATTTTACCCGTGAGTGTATCCGTAACAATTGCAGCAACATTTAATTCATTGGCTGCCATAACTGCTGCTTCAGCCAGGAACGCCGAAACCTCATTATCAAGGCGGGGAACCGGCACATAGTTCCGCCTGTCAGTATTCGATTCGATTTCAATTGCAACACGTGACATAAGCTGGACCGATTCGATAGGGTATTGTCCATAGGCAGTTTCACCTGAAAGCATGATGGCGTCGGTCCGATCGAAGATAGCATTGGCCACATCGCTGACTTCTGCACGTGTCGGTCGTGGATTGCTAATCATCGAATGCAGCATTTGCGTAGCTACAATCACTGGTTTTTTCCGCTCTACACATTTCCTGATCAGGTTTCGCTGAATGGCCGGTATTTTCTCGGCTGCAATCTCAATTCCAAGATCACCTCTTGCTACCATGATTCCGTAGGAGTAATCCAGAATCTCGTCGATGTTGTTTACTCCATCGGTGTTTTCGATCTTGGAGATGATTTTAATACGGCTTTGTTTGCTATCCAGAATTTTCTGTACCGCCAATACATCTTCTTTGTTCCGGACAAACGAATGAGCCACAAAATCAAGATCAAGGT
The DNA here is from genome assembly GCA_038240855.1 of Bacteroidales bacterium. Classification (GTDB taxonomy): domain Bacteria; phylum Bacteroidota; class Bacteroidia; order Bacteroidales; family Prolixibacteraceae; genus JAAFHB01. Next base: position 3,186 of record JBBRGI010000028.1, read on the forward strand.
CAGCGGCCCATTCGATAAACATTTTGTCTTTTTCGGTGATGGGAGGTAATGACATTGAAATGCCGGGAGTATTAATACTCTTTCTGTTTTTAATTTCGCCATCGTTGCAAACAATAACTTCGAGCGAATCCCCAACTTTTGCGGTGATTTTTAATTCGAGATCACCATCGTCAATCAATATAGAACCTCCCGGATACATGCTTTGTGCGAAATATTCATAATCAACTACGAGCAGGTTGGCAGTCGATTGCTCATCACCCCCCTTTACGGTCAGTATATCGCCTGTTTTTACCTTGATGGGTGCTGTAATATTCTTCGTTCTTATCTCGGGTCCTTTGGTGTCGAGAAGAATTGCAATGCAATCACTAACGCTCCTTACATTATTTACAATGGTGAGTGCTGTATCGGGAGTCTGATGAGCGGTATTAATCCGTACAACATTCATTCCGGAATCAAACAGAGACTGAAGGAACTCTGGCTCACAATGCTTGTCCGAAATAGTGGCCACTATTTTAGTGTACTTGGTTATATTCATAATCGACAAAAAATTAATTTCTTTCCGCTCAGCGGGGGTATACTCCGGTTTTGGGGCACAGAAGTTGTTTACGCAACGGCCCGTTAAAAAATACTATCAGGTCAAATATAGTATAATTATTCGAATGAAGCCTGCACTAATTTTTAGAATGAGTCTATTTATTTCCGAAAAGGTAATGCGAATATGATCCCAGGATACCCTTATTCGGGTACCAGGAAGCTCTCCACACCCAGCCTGTAGGAATCGAGTCCGAATCCCATAATACTTCCTTTGCAAACGGGCCCTATCACAGATTCGTGCCTGAAATGTTCCCGTGTAAGGATGTTTGAGATATGAACTTCTACAACAGGGGTAGTGATAGCCGCTATTGTATCGCGCAGAGCAACCGACGTATGCGTATAGGCTCCCGCGTTAAATACGATGCCGTCCGCCGAAAATCCAATTTTTTGAAGGTAATTTATGAGCTCCCCTTCAACGTTTGACTGAAAATATTCAAATTCTATACTATGAAAGTTGAAAATCATCTTTTCATAATAATTTGTAAATGAACTACTTCCATAAATGTTTTTTTCCCTGATACCCAATAAATTTAAATTTGGGCCATTTACAATAATTATTTTCATTAATTTAAAATATTTTGTATATTTATCCTGTGCAATTTGCGAATAAAAGAAACAACTTTATCGGTTTTTGTTTGTTCTGTGTAATAATAATAAGATTAACTAATTTGTTTCATCATTAATTTAAAAAAAAATAATATGAATTGGTCAGAAAGTAAAAAAGGGTATGAAACATTTTTGAGGGTAGAGAAGTCTCTTTCTCCAAACTCAGTAAGTGCGTATGTTAATGACATCAACAAATTGATAACATTTGTTAATGAGTATTATCCAAATCTCACACCGGAAACGGTAAAATTAGCTCAGTTAAGGAAATTTGTAGAGTGGATGAACCAGAAAGGAATTAGTCCCCGGACCCAGGCAAGAACAATTTCGGGTATTAAATCTTTTTACAAATTCCTGTTAATTGAGGAAGCTGTTGAAAACGATCCCACTACATTGGTTGAATCGCCCAGGATCGGACGTAAACTTCCCGAAATTCTCACGGATGACGAGATCAATCAACTGATCGAGGCAATTGACGAGACAAAAGCAGAAGGATTACGCAATAAGGCTATTCTTGAGACACTATACAGTTGTGGATTAAGAGTTTCAGAGTTAGTGGATTTAAAGCTATCGAATCTTCATTTCGAACAGGAATTTCTAAGAATTGCCGGAAAAGGAGAACGCGAACGGCTGGTGCCTATCAGCAAGAGGGCGATCGAGGATATCAAAAAATACCTGGTCAACTCACGCAAGAAACTCACGATCGAAAAAGGATTTGAGAATATCGTATTCCTTAACAGACGGGGCAAGAAACTAAGCAGAGTGATGATTTTTACCATTATTAAAAATCTTGCTGACAAGATCAAACTTGAAAAAAACATTAGTCCGCATACATTCAGACATTCATTTGCCTCTGCCCTTGTTCAGGGAGGTGCTGATTTAAGAACAGTGCAGGAGATGCTCGGTCACGAGTCGATTCTTACAACGGAGATATACGCTCATTTAGATAAAGAATATCTAAAGGATACGGTGAATAAATTCCACCCGAGGTCGTAAAATTCGCCTGCACGGTTCCCGAAACAGCCGATTTACAACAAAAGGACTGTAGCCATTAGGTTACTCGTCCTTTTGTTATTTTAAGCAAGGTTGCAGGATTAAAATTGTACCATTTTAGCTCCTGAAGTTTCGAAAATATTTTTACATGTGGTTCTATGCTTTAAGATTTTTTTAGTTAATAGCGATTAACTTTATTGTTAACAGTTATGGTATTGAGCTGAAAAAACTCTTACACAGAAATATTTACCCGATGTTTGCTGTGTTAATATTGTTAATCGGAACATGAGACCGATGATTGTTAAGTATTACTTAATTTTTTAATCTCCCCGCAAGAGTCTGCAAAATTGGATTATCTTTGCAGTGATAAGACAGAACAACTGTGTTGTGTCTTTAAAGAATTATTAATGAATAGATTGGGGGAGAGAATCAAACGTAAACGTGAGATGCTGAGTTTGCCGCTCAGTGATCTTTCGAAAAAAGTCGGAATCAGTGCCAGTGCACTTTCCCAAATTGAGAACTCAAAGGCTTTTCCATCAATCGTTACTTTAAAAACGATTGCCAACAACTTGTACACTACGGTAGGCGAACTAATTGGAGAGTATGAATCACTGACTAAAAATCCGCTGATAAAATCGGGTGATATTAAATTTGTTAAGGTAAATCCGAGCGGGACCAGTCTTTTTCTCCTTTCTCATCACGAGAACAGCAAACAAATGGAACCTTATATTCTTAAGTTTGTAGAGAACTCCGACTCATCAGAAATTATGCATGCCCATCCCGGACAGGAATTTATTTATGTACTCGAGGGTAAATTAATGATTACTCTCGACAATTCCCAGTATGTACTCGAAAAGGGGGATAATTTCTATTTTAATTCTACTACATCACATACATTGAGAAATATTCATAATTCTTCAGCAAAAGTATTATGGGTAATTACTCCGCCAAACATCTAAGCCCATTGGAATTGATTTATTACTATATCAAATCAATGTTAAATTTTAATGATTTTCAAGTTAGATGTTACCATCTGTCACGATATTTGAATAATTTTGCTTTTAAGGAGCAGTTAATTTAATTAAACATTACTTAATGGACACACAAGCTATCAACCTCAATGAAGCCATCCAAAAACTGAATAAAAATGTTCTTGATCTAATGTCAGAAAGAGGCAAGAGTATTTTTTTTCCTAAACTGGGGATATTGTCACAGTCGGCACAAGCCAAAGGCAAACATATTAATGCTACAATCGGGGAAGCAATCGAAGATAATGGAGCCTCCATGCACCTTTCCGAATTTGATAAACTGATCAATCTCCCGTTAGGATCCGTTTATCCTTATGCTCCCAGTTTTGGAAAGAAAGAATTGCGTGATTCATGGAAAGAATTTATCTACCGGAAAAATCCCTCTCTGGGAACAACAACTATAAGTACGCCCATCGTAACATGCGGGTTAACCCATGGAATAAGCATGTCGGGTTATTTATTTGTAGACGAGGGTGATACAGTAGTTATTCCTGATCTTTTCTGGGAGAATTATTCATTGATTTTCGAAAACGCCTACAAAGGAAAGGTGGTTACATTTCCTACCTTTAAAAACGGGGGCTTTAATGTTGATGGTTTCTCTGAAACTATGGATTCCATCCAGGGGAAAATTGTCCTTCTGCTGAATTTTCCAAACAATCCAACAGGATATACGCCGCTTGTCTCCGAAATAAATCTGATTACAGGTGCAATTCAAAAACAGGCAGAAAAGGGGAAAAATGTGGTGGCGTTAATTGATGATGCCTATTTTGGACTTGTTTACGAAAATAGTGTTTACACCGAATCGATCTTTACTCAACTCTGCAATTTGGATGAAAGAGTTCTGGCCGTAAAACTTGACGGAGCTACCAAGGAGGATTATGTATGGGGTTTCAGGGTAGGCTTTATGTCGTTTGGTGTAAAGAATGGCACTGCTGAATTGTACGAAGCGCTTGAGAACAAAACGGCAGGGGCAGTAAGAGGAAATATTTCGAACGTGAGCCATCTTTCGCAGTCACTATTGTACAAGGCTTATTTCTCCACGCAATACCAGGCTGATAAGGAAGAAAAATTTGCCACACTCAAATCGCGGTATCAAACGATTATAGAGGTTCTTAAAGATAAAAAATACGGGGAGCATTTTACGGCTTTGCCTTTTAATTCGGGCTATTTCATGTGTGTCGAATTAAACGATTCGCTCAACGCAGAAGCGATCCGCAAAATTCTTCTCGACAAATACAGTACAGGGGTGATCGTCTTCGGGAATCTGATCCGGCTTGCATTCTCCGCTGTTCCGCAATCGAAAATACCTGACCTGATTGAAAATATTTATTTAGCCTGTACCGATTATAGTGAACAAAAGTTGAAATAGTACATAATGAAGTTGAGTATTAGTAAAGTAATTATTTAATTAAAAATTAGCATTTAATGACAAGTAATCAGAAGTTAATCAATTGGGTAAACGAATGGGCAGAGCTTTGCCAGCCTGAGAAAGTTTACTGGTGTGACGGTTCAGAAGAAGAAAACAATCGTCTTCTCGGCGAAATGGTTGCCAGTGGTATGGCTGTAAAGCTGGATGAAAAAAAACGTCCCGGAAGTTATTATTTTCAATCAGATCCAAGTGATGTTGCTCGTGTTGAAAACAGGACTTACATCTGTTCTGCGAAAAAGGAAGATGCCGGTCCGACTAACAACTGGGCCGACCCTGTCGAAATGAAGGCTACCCTGAAAGGTTTCTTCAAAGGATGTATGAAAGGTCGTACCATGTATGTGATTCCATTCAGCATGGGTCCCCTGGGATCGGATATTGCCCATATCGGTATTGAGTTAACCGACTCTCCCTATGTTGTGGTCAATATGAAAGTCATGACCCGTATGGGAAAGGCAGTTCTTGATGTTCTTGGAAACGGTGAATTTGTACCGTGTGTCCACTCTGTTGGTGCACCGCTTGAACCCGGTCAGGAAGATGTTAAATGGCCATGTGCTCCGATTGAGGACAAATATATTACTCATTTTCCCGACACTAACGAGATTCTCTCGTATGGTAGCGGTTATGGCGGCAATGCGCTGCTTGGTAAAAAATGTTTTGCCCTTCGTATTGCATCCAGTATGGCCAAAAGACAAGGATGGCTTGCTGAGCATATGCTGATCATGGGTATTACCAATCCTGAAGGAGTTAAAAAGTATATCGCTGCTGCTTTCCCAAGCGCCTGCGGAAAAACGAATCTTGCAATGCTTGTTCCGACAATTCCGGGATGGGAAGTTGAAACAGTGGGTGACGATATCGCCTGGATGAAATTCGGTGATGACGGACAGCTTTACGCCATTAATCCAGAAGCCGGATTCTTTGGTGTTGCACCGTTTACTTCGATGGATACTAACCCAAATGCTATACTTTCTGCAAGGGCAAATACGATTTTTACCAATACAGGTCTTACACCTGATGGCGACATCTGGTGGGAAGGTATCGGGTATGATGCACCGGAAGGTACAATCACCTGGACAAACGAGGTATATGACAAAGCCAGCGGTAAACCTGCGGCCCATCCTAATGCCCGTTTTTCAGCTCCTGCTTCCCAGTGTCCTGTAATTGATAAGGACTGGGAAAATCCTGCAGGTGTTCCCATTTCGGCAATTCTCTTCGGTGGACGTCGTCCCGGAACTGTACCGTTAGTTTATCAGTCATTCGACTGGAATCATGGCGTTTTCATGGGATCAATCGTAGGTTCTGAAGTAACTGCGGCTGCCATTGGTCTGAAGGCTGGTGTACGTCGCGATCCATTCGCAATGTTACCATTTTGCGGTTACAATATGGGTGATTATTTCGGTCATTGGATTAATATTGGTGAATCGGCACCTGATAAAACAAAACTTCCGAAAATATTCAATGTAAACTGGTTCCGTAAAAGTGCCGATGGCAAATTCCTGTGGCCTGGATATGGTGACAATATTCGTGTGTTGCAATGGATCTTCGAAAGAGTTACCGGAACTGCAAAAGCTGATGAAACTCCTATTGGTTTTGTTCCTGCAAAAGGATCAATCAATACGATTGGATTAGATGGTGTTGAAGGTAATATGGCGGAATTGCTTACCGTTGACAAAAACCAGTGGAAAGACGAACTTGACCTGGTACGGGAGCAGTATGCTACTTTCGGCAATACTCTTCCTCAGGAATTGGCAAATCAGGTCTCCGCTATCGAAGAACGCTTCGAAAAGTAAACCCATTTTATTGCCGGTTAAATATAAAAAGTCGCTTCAGAAATGGAGTGACTTTTTTTGTTTCTGATAATTTTGCTTAAAATTGGTCAGCGGATAGCTGGGCGTAATAGGGGTCAGATCCACTTCAAAACGGGTAAGCCGCAGCAGTGGATCAGTTTTAAAAGGTTATTCAAATGTTAAATATGTGATTCAAACCAAATAAGCTGCTAAATTTGCCTGCTCAATTTTAGATTAAAAATGAAGTCTTTTAGTTTTCTCTCACAAAAGTACCAGGTTAACGAATACCTTGTGATGATATACCGGTTTCTGGTCGTTATGTTTTTGTATACCGTAGCGCGTATTCTTTTTTACCTGTTCAATTCATCAATGTTTCCCGGTGTCGGCTTTTACTCGTTTCTACGGATTATGCGGGGTGGAATAATGTTCGATACAAGTGCCGTTTTGTACCTGAACCTGATCTATTTCCTCCTGTACCTTCTTCCGCTTCCATTTAAATTTAATGAAGGGTATCAACGGATGCTGAAATGGATTTTTATGATTACCAATGGCATCGGTTTGTCATTAAATTACATTGATATAATCTATTACCGTTTTATATTAAAAAGAACCACCGCGAGTGTATTTGATATTGTTAGTAACGATGCCGGGAATTTCAAACTTATATTCCGGTTTTTTTATGATTTCTGGTACATCCCGCTAATCGCACTGGTTACTTTGCTCATGCTTTCGCGGCTTTATTCGCTTCTTAAGCCAAAACCGACCTTCAAAACGATGAGCTGGAAATATGGGTTTATTTCACTTCTTGCGCTTGTTGCATTTTCGGGGCTAAGCATTATTGGGATTCGAGGCGGTTATATGTCAAGTACCCGGCCAATCACGATGAATAACGCCGGGAATTATGTTGATTCTCCGCAGGAAATGTCACTGGTTCAGAATACCCCTTTTTGCATTCTGAGGACCTGGGGAAAAAAGGCATTCGAAGTAAAGAATTATTTCAGCACAGAAGAGGAACTTAGCCGGATCTACAATCCCGTAAGAGTCCCGAATACAGATAGCGCCATGAAGCAGGATAATGTAGTGGTAATCATTCTTGAAAGTTTCAGTCGCGAATTTATAGGATCATTGAATAAACAGCTTAATAACGGAAAATATAAAGGGTATACCCCTTTTCTCGATTCACTGATAAGCCGGAGTCTTGTATTTCCTCAGGCTTTTGCAAACGGTCGGAAATCGATTGATGCTATTCCTTCGATAACTGCAAGTCTTCCGGCTTTGGTATTGCCCTATGTAATTTCCGAAAGATCCGGTAACCGTATCGACGGACTGGCAGGTATTTTATCAAAGGAAGGCTATGAGACTTCGTTTTTTCATGGTGCGCCAAACGGATCAATGGGATTTGATGCATTTACGAAAATTGCGGGTTACCATCGCTATATGGGTAAAGATGAATTTGGTAAAGATGAAGGATTTGATGGAATCTGGGGCATTTGGGATGAACCATTCTTCCGGTTTTTTGCTGATGAAATGAATAAAATGAAGCCGCCATTTTTTACAACTTTTTTCTCGGTTTCGTCGCATCATCCTTTTAAAGTTCCGGAACAATACACGGAAAAATTTCCGGAAGAGAATATCCCTTTACAAAAATGCATCCGGTATACCGATTTTGCACTTCGTGAATTTTTCAGGAAGGCTTCCGGGATGCCATGGTTTAGAAACACACTATTTGTCATTACTTCGGATCATTGCTCCGAGTCTGATTTTAAGGAATATAAAACGACGGTTAATTATTATGCGGCACCGCTGATATTTTTCAAGGGTGATGGCAGTCTTGTCGGGAGGGATGAATCCCTGGCACAACAAATTGATATAATGCCTTCCATCCTGGGATATTTGAATTACTCAAAACCATACGTAGCTTTCGGTAATAATCTGTTCGATCCTGCCTCTCAGCGGTTTGTAATTAATTACTTTGAGGATTCCTACCAGTTTTTGTCCGGTGACTATGTTTTTTATCTTACTGATAACAAGTTAACCGGAATCTATAATCGTATGGAAGATCCTTATCTGCAACAAAATCTTCTGGAGGTTAATACAAATCTTGAAAATGAAAAACAACTTTTTAGAGCAATCATTCAGCAGTACAATAATAGGATGGCACAGGATCGCCTGGTTGTGGGCGATAATTAGTCAGTTGCTGCAGTAATTATTTTTTGTTTATTTTTTGTCTTTCAATAAATTTTTATTCATTTTAATGATTTCTGGCATTTGAATTGTGGGAAAGTTTGGGAAAAATTCGACGATTATGAAAGCAAAAAAGATCATCGTAGCATTATTAATGATGTCAGTTTTCGCAACCGGTTTCGCCCAGAAGATCACGGGTAAGGCAAAGCGTGAAAAAAGCAGGGTTGAGAAGCATCAGCAGATCGATTCACTGATTAATTCCAAAGTGTTTGTTTTTGTAGCAACAAAAGCACTCCCGCAGGGTGGCAGTACAATTGATCTGACCACAAATCCAAATTCCCTGAAATTTCATCCTGATAAAATTGAGAGTTATATGCCGTTTTTTGGAAGGGCATACAGTATCGAATATGGTGGTGGGGGAGGGTTTAAATTTGAAGGAAAACCTGAGAAATACAACGTGTTATCCCGTAAAAAAGGAAAAGGCTATGAGGTTCATGCCTCGGTATCTGATACCCGCGATAACTACAAACTCTCGCTGGTTGTAAGTCCTGAGGGAAGTGCTACTTTAACCATAAACAGCAACCAGCGCAGCTCAATTTCGTATTATGGTAATGTGGAAAAGGTTAAAGAATTAAAGAAATAATCCGAACAAAAATCAGGGCCTGACTATTCAGTGCGAATAATATGGCCCTTTATCGAATTGCCGTCACATCTTCTCCTTTTCTCCTGTTCTCCCCATCGTCTTTCTCCGACGCTTTGCCCTTCGCTTATTCTTTTCTAATTTTGCCCTCTTAATTTATAAAGTATGATTATCAGGAAAAAATTTCGGTTCGAAGGGGCGCACATTGTCCGCAATTGCACTTCGCAGCGTTGTCGCGAAAATATACACGGTCACTCCTATGAGGTTGAAGTTTTTTTGAAGTCCGATCAACTCGATCATGGATTTATGGTGATGGATTTTATTTTACTTCACAATGTCGGCGACTTCATTCACAGTTTCGATCACTCCTATACCTTGTGGGATAAGGAAATTGACGAGGTGAAGGAAGCCATCTACAGGATCAATACGAGGGTGGCAGAAATCCCGGTATCCCCGTCGGCCGAAGGTTATGCACTTTTATTTTATTTCGTTATTGATCGGATTATTTCGAAAACCCGTCTCGTCAATGGTGAGGGAAATGTAAAATTGCATGCTGTTCGTGTGCATGAGACCCAGTCCGGATACGCAGAAGCATCGGCTGAAGATATGAATCTTGTGCAATTTACTTTAGATGATATTAAATTCAATACAGGAATCAGTAGTGAGTGGAAAGACAAATTGTGGTGGAATCTGATCAATGAAATTAAAAGTTAACAATTTATAAAATTCTTTTAGGATATCAAAAAAGGTTTACTTTTGCACACGAGATTTGATTTTGTGCAATTTTTTAATTTTGAGAGACACCACCCGTCATACCATTCTTGCCGTTGCCCGGATTGTATTTGCAAGCAGAGGAGCTGAAAATACCACCATGGACGATCTTGCCAAAGCTTCAGGACTTGGAAGAAGGACAATCTATACCTATTTTAAAACGCGGGAAGAACTTTATGATGAAGTCATTACCAGGGAGATAGACGTTATCCTTAAGCAACTCAACAGGGTGGCCGGCATGAAAATATCTCCCGAAAAAAAGATCGGCCGGTTCATGATCAATCATATGAAAACGATCGAAAATCTTATCCGTAAAGATCACTTGCTCAGGCTTGAATTTCTCAGAAGAGGCGAGAAAGTCGAAAATTTCCGCAAAGTGATCGATATTCATGAGAAAGAGTGCTTCACAAAAGCTCTCCACGAAGGAACCTTGTCAGGAGTCTTCCGGATTGAAGATTGTGAAAATACCGCCGCCCTTGCATTGACTACCTTAAAAGGGCTGGAACATCAGTTTATACTTGATAATTTTGGAAAAACCTGCCGTGAGATGCTTGATCTCTGGCAAAAAATATTATTTCGCGGGATCAAAACCTCCGCTTTTTTTTATGCAATTTTGATTTTCTGATATGAGAATGTTTATTAATACGATTTCGCATTACGTTCCGGAACAACGTGTTCCAAATGAATATTTCAAAAATCTTAATGGCCTCGATGACGAATGGATTTTTGACCGAACTGGCATTCGGACACGTTCAAAAGCCGGTAAAGAAGAGACTACCAACACGATGGCTGTTGAGGCAGTGACCCGGGCACTCAAGGATTTACCTTTTGACATCAAGGATGTTGATTTAATTGTGAGCGCCTCCTATACTCCTTACGACACTGTTGCAACAATCGGTCATACCGTTCAGCGCGCATTCGACATTAATGAAGCACAGGTCGTGTACGTGTCTTCTGCATGTTCATCACTGGTGAATGCCATTGAGATTGTGGAAGGTTATTTTGCAACAGGAAAAGCGTCCCGGGCATTGGTAATTGCTTCGGAACATAACACCTTTTACAGTGACGAAACGTGTGAAAAAAGCGGTCACCTCTGGGGTGATGGCGCGACAGCACTTTTTATTGCTGATGAACCACTGGGTGTTAAACCGGGAGAAATTCTGAATATTTTTACCCGGGGACTCGGCCATATCGGAAAAGGAACCGAAGCCGTATTCCTCCGTCCCGGGGAAGGTGGCCTCCAAATGCCTGACGGAAGAGACGTTTTTATGCACGCCTGTAATTTTATGCGTGTTGCCCTCGAACGAACGCTTGAAAACTGCAGCCTTACAATCGAGGATCTCGACTTTATCATTCCACACCAGGCAAATCACCGGATTATCGCCAACCTGATCAAGCAGTTAAATATTCTGCCAAAAAAAGTGTTGACCAATATCCAGGATCTTGGGAATACCGGTTGCGCAAGCACCGGCATCTGCCTCTCTGAGAATATGGATAAGATACCCGAAGACTCACTGGTTGGAATTACCGTGTTTGGCGGGGGTTATTCTGCGGGAGCAGTACTGATCAGATATTAATAATCAATTAAATCATTTTTTATATGAACCGGAGACAAATGATAGGAAGCGCAGCCGGAGTGGCTGTAGTAACAGTTGCTGGTTTCCCTGTTGGGGGAGCATTTGCCGGCACAACAACAGTGAAGGAAAAACTCAAGGGAAACATTCGCCATTCCGTGAGTCAATGGTGTTATGGAAAGATTCCACTCGAAGAATTTGCCAAAGCTTGTGCGGATATGGGTCTTGAATCGATTGAATTACTGGGCGAAAAAGATTGGGCGACTGTTAAAAAGTACGGATTGAAGTGTGCTGTGGGGTATGCCACCGATTACGGCATTCCCAAAGGCTTTAACCGTGTTGCCAACCATGCAAAACTAATTGCCGATTTCGAGACAATGATTCCCAAGGCTGCTGCGGCTGGAGTTCCAAACCTGATTTGTTTCTCAGGCAATCGTGAAGGACAAAATGATAATGTAGGTATGATAAACTGTGCAACAGGACTTCGGAAGTTAATGCCGCTGGCTGAAAAACATGGTGTCACCATTATTATGGAATTGCTCAATAGCTACGGACATGCCGATTATCAGTGCGATAAAACTGCATGGGGAGCTGCGCTCTGTGAAATGGTTGGTTCAGACCGGTTTAAACTTCTTTATGATATTTACCATATGCAGATCATGGAAGGTAACATAATTGAAACCATCAAAAAAAATATTCAATATATTGGACATGTTCACACAGGCGGTGTTCCCGGCAGGAATGAACTGGACGATACCCAGGAGCTCTATTATCCCGCAATTATGAAGGCATTGGTTGCTACCGGATACAAAGGTTTTGTTGGTCAGGAATTTGTACCGGCTCAAACCGATAAACTTGAGTCCTTACGTAAATCGGTTCTGATTTGTGATGTTTAATTACTTATAATGCATCCCGAAATTACCCTTACTACACCGGCTTTGTTATTTTCGGCGATCTCACTGATTCTGCTCGCCTATACAAACCGGTTTTTGAGCTATGCCTCCCTGATCCGGAGTCTGCATGAGAAATTCAAAAATAATCCCAACGAGATCTTGCTTGGGCAGATTGCCAATCTCCGGAAACGGCTCTACCTTACTAAGCATATGCAGATACTGGGAGTTTCGAGCCTTTTCCTTTGTGTGGTAACAATGTTTTTAATATTTGTCGGAAGCCAGGTGCCTGCAATCTGGGTATTCGGGGTTGCCCTTGTATTATTGATTGCCTCATTGGGAGTTTCTATTCATGAAATTCAGATTTCAGTAAAGGCACTCGACCTGCATCTTGGTGATATGGAACTCAGACATTAAAGCCGGGGCTCGCCTGTTTTTCCAAAATAGATGAGAACCGAGGGGTGAATTAGCCTGATATTCACTGTAATGAATGATTTTTAGGGAAAGCCATCATCATTTTCCTTATATTTGTGGCCAGGTTTAAATTAAGATTAATGATTTCAGATATTCTTATCACTTTACTTTTAGTATCACTTAATGGTTTTTTTGTAGCCGCCGAATTTGCCATTGTAAAGGTTAGGGCTTCACAACTCGAAGCGAAAGTTCAGAGTGGAAACAAGGTGGCAATCATGGCAAAGCACATTATTTCCCGTCTTGATGGATATCTGGCAGCGACACAATTGGGGATCACACTGGCAAGTCTTGGTTTGGGCTGGATCGGGGAACCGGTTGTTTCGAAGATAATTATTAATGTTATGGCTATGACCGGTGTTGAAATTGTGCCTGAATTGGCCCATGATATAGCCTTGCCTGTTGCTTTTGTAATTATAACAGTATTGCATATCGTTTTCGGGGAATTAGCACCAAAATCGATAGCTATTCAAAGGTCGCAACGCACTGTCTTGCTCATCGCAATCCCACTTCAGTTTTTCTTTTATGTTTTTCGTCCCTTTATCTGGATACTAAATGGTACAGCAAACCTTCTTCTGAAAGCCATCGGTATCTCAAATGTTCAGGGACTGGAGGTACATAGCAGCGCTGAGCTTAAATATCTTGTCAGACAGGGAAAAGAGAGCGGGGAAATTGAAGCTGAGGATTATGATATAATTAAGAATGCTTTTGAATTTTCAGAGCGGACTGCCAAACAGGTCATGATTCCCCGTACCAATGTAGTGGCCATTGATGTCAACGATTTCCAGGAGAGCGTTCTTGATAGTCTTATCGAAGAGAATTATTCAAGAGTACCTTGTTATGCCGAATCACTTGACAATATTGTAGGCGTGGTTTATCTTAAGGATATTTTAATAGCCTTGCGCAAAAAGGAGCCAATCAGGATTTCTTCCCTGATGCGTTCAGTTTTAATCGTTCCTGAGACTAAAAGAATTGCACAACTGCTCAAGGATTTCCAATTGAAGCATCAGCAGATTGCCGTGGTTATCAATGAATATGGCGGTACACAAGGAATTGTTACAATGGAGGATATCCTCGAAGAACTGGTGGGCGAGATTCAGGACGAATATGACAACGAAATTCCGTTTGTAGAAAAAAGAGGAGAGAAGAATTATATAGTTTTGGCTTCAGCCTCTCTTGATGATATAATCGAATTACTTCCGCATCCCCTCACCCGAAATGAAGAATATGAAACCTTGGCCGGCTACCTGATACTCCGGTTTGGACGTATTCCGAATATTAACGAGAAAATTACCTACGACCATTACGAGTTTACAATTCTGAAGAAGAACCAGAATTCGATAACCCTTGCACAATTGGTCGATCTTGAGGAGGAATAAACAGAGTGAGGGCTGATTGCTCAATCACTGAACAGTAAAGTCCTCATTATATCTTCGAAACTACTCAATCTATACAGTGAAGCCCTCACCATATCTTCGTTTACCGTCTTCCAAATAACTTCTTTTCCAGGTCAGGCCTGTTCATTTTTCTGAGTTCCGCAATGAGTTCGTTCCGGTATTCTTTCTGATACCAGAAAAAAAATTTCCGTTGGGCAAGTTTTTGTGCCTGTGTTTTGGCGGTGTCGATTTTTTCAAGCGTATAAGGATGAATTCCTGAATAATAAATCACCGTCGCGAGTGTCATTGGCGTAGGTGTAAAATCCTGCACCTGTTCGAGTTTGAAATCAAGCTCTTTGGTTTCGGAGGCAAGATCAGCCATCTCTGCCGTGCTGCTTCCCGGGTGACTCGAAATAAAATACGGGATTAATTGCTGTTTGAGTCCGTTAGCCTGGTTCACCGAATCAAAAAATCTTTTCAGTTTAAGGAATTGCCCGAAGGATGGTTTACGCATAATTTGGAGCACCTTATCGGAAGTGTGCTCAGGGGCAACTTTCAACCGGCCCGAGACATGGTTGAGGATGACCTCTTCGAGATATTTTTGATTGGCTGTATTCATCTTTTCATCTTCCGTTCGATGAAAAACAAGGTCGTAACGGATTCCACTGCCGATAAATGCTTTTTTAATACCCGGCATAGCTGCAACTTTGCGGTAAAGTGCACTCATTGGTCTGTGATCCGTATTGAGGTTATGGCAAACAGAGGGATAGATACAGGAGGGACGACGGCATAACTGGCATATTTTCAAATCCTTGCCCGCCATCCGGTACATATTGGCGGAAGGTCCTCCGATATCCGATATATAACCTTTGAAATCGGCCATTTGTGTTACCTGCTTAATCTCGGCAAGTATTGACTCTTCAGAGCGGGATGAAATAAATTTCCCCTGGTGAGCAGAGATCGTGCAAAAAGCGCAACCGCCGAAACAGCCCCTGTGTATATTCACCGAATGCCGGATCATCTCGTATGCCGGAATAGTCCCTTTATTTCTGTAACGCGGATGCGGAAGCCGGGTAAACGGCAGATCATAGAAACTGTCTAACTCTTCGGTAGTCAATACTGGCCACGAAGGATTGACTACGATTCTTTTATCTTTGATGGTTTGAGTGAGTTTCCGCGCAACCATTTTATTGGACTCCTCTTCAATATGCCTGAAGTTTTTAGCGTAGTTCACTTTATCGCTCAGACATGCCTCATGCGAATTTAATTCGAGCTCTTCCCACCCAGTATTGGTATTGTAGGTTGCTGAAGTCCCGGTAACAAAAGCGGTCTGCGGGATCGTTGTAATTTCGTTAAACGGGATACCTTCTTTTAGCTGCCTGATTAACTCAATGATTGATTTTTCTCCCATTCCATAAACCAGCAGATCGGCCTTACTTTCGGATAGAATTCCCGGTTTGAGTTCATCCGACCAATAATCGTAATGGGTCAGACGGCGCAAAGAGGCTTCAATTCCTCCGATTACCACCGCGACATCGGGAAAAAGGGACTTCAGAATATTCGAATAGACAATTGTTGTATAGTCAGGCCGTGCTCCGGGACGATCACCCGGTGTATAGGCATCGTTAGACCGTCTGCGTTTATTGGCGGTATAATGATTCACCATCGAATCCATACATCCCGCAGAAATAGCAAAGAAAAGACGTGGTTTGCCCAGCTTCTTAAAGTCGCGCAGATCGTCCTGCCAATTGGGTTGCGGAACAATGGCAACGCGTAATCCTTCGCGCTCCATAATTCTTCCAATCACGGCAGCTCCAAATGACGGATGATCGACATAGGCATCTCCCGAGAAAAGAATTACATCGGGCTGATCCCATCCCAATGCTTTAAC
>JBBRGI010000029.1:0-18762 GCA_038240855.1 Bacteroidales bacterium
CGGAATCAAAAACTGATATTTTACTATATTTGCAGCATAAACTTATGATGTAAACTGCTTCTAAGACAAAAAAAAGAAATGTCCGGATTGCAGTTCCAATAATCAAAATCTGTTAACCTTCAACAACTATGAAACGACTTATCTTTTTTATTGGTGCTTTTCTAATGACGATCAATGTGTTTGCCCAGAATATTTTTTCGGTAAAGGGAAACAGGACATACCTGAACGGAAAAGAATTTCAATCCATTGGTCTTCGATGCCCGAACGCCTTGCTTTCTGATGAAACAACCAGTGATTTGATAAGTCACCTTGATGAGTATAAGGATTACGGGCTCAATACAATCAGCGTATATTTTATGGGATCGAGGTACAGCAAAATCAATGGTTACAGCAAAGATGCCGCCCTTCATCCTGTTTACAGCACACGGATGGCCAGAATAATTAAAGCCTGCGACACCCGGGGTATGGTTGTACTGGTTGGTATTCTGTACTGGGGCAGTGGTATGCACGGCTATTCGAACGAATTCTATGCGGGATGGAAACAGGAGGATGTCAATAATTCCATGATCAATACAATTAAGTGGCTGAAATATAGCCAATTTCAAAATGTATTTGTAGACCCCGATAACGAAGGCATGGCAGAAACCGGTGCTAAGTTTAATATCGCGGAAATGATTTGCGAAGGCAAAAAAGTCAATCCAAACATTCCGATTGCCTATAATGGGAAAGGAAATCTGCCCTCCTGTGCTGACCTGACCATCCACTTCGGACTAAAATCAAAAGAAAAGCCCTATATCCAGACTGAAGGAACACCCGATGAATACTGGGGTGAATACAGCAAGGAAAAAAGTCTGAATGTCTATATCAATGTAGGTATTTATACCCAAAGTAAGAAGGAACAGCAATTAAAGGATACCAAAGATTTGCTGGATAATGGTTACGGCTACCTGTTCTCATCCACCTGGCTGCAAAATATACCGCCCAATTATAATCCTGGAGGCGACGGCTCTCCCTGTAATCCGGGTATGAAATGGTGGTTCGATTTTATTAAGGAGAATTACCCGATAAAGAAGGACTGACATGTTGTGCGCAATGGAAAATCGCTGACCGGTGAAATGATGCAGAAGAACAGTTTCGTTAAAAATAATTCCATTCAGCCCTGAATTTAAAACAAATAGCCGGGTTGAATGAGGCCTGGAATAATTGAGCCGACCGGATGAAGATCGTGAAGTAGATATCATGTTTTTGTACGGATTGATGACGGACCATGAATTATAGCAGATAAATACTTGTCAATTAGTTATTAAGCCACTTCTTAAAATCGGCTGACCGCTCGATGCTCACAATAGTATCGAATTGATCCTCTGCTTTGGGTTTAAGTTCCAGTTTTACACGTGACCTTGAATAAGCAAGCATATTAACTATTGACTCGATATTGATCAGATATTTCCGGTTAATCCTGAAAAATAAAGCCGGATACAGCATCTCCTCCAGTTTATCAAGGTAAAAATCAACAAGATAGGTATTGCCTTGAAAAGTCTTCAGATAGACACCTTTTCCCATTACAAGGAAGTAGGCAATTTCTGATACATCAACCTTTTTAATTTTATCACCGATTTGTATCAGGAACCTTTTTTTGTAACCGGGATCCCGCCCCTGGAGATGCGCCAGAAGTGAATCGAAATCGATACTGAAGGCCGATTTAAGTGAATTGTATTTATTCAGGGCATCAACCAGGTCACTTCTGCGAATTGGTTTCAACAGGTAAGAAATACTATTGATCTGAAATGCTTTTATGGCATACTGGTCATAAGCGGTCGTCACAATTATTGGTGTGTTTACAGTAACTTGTTCAAAAATGCTGAAACTGATCCCGTCCGACAATTGAATATCTAAAAAAATCAAATCGACATTATTTTGAAAAAGCCATTTTGCCGAATTTTTTATTGATCCAAGTTTCGCCATAATTTGGATCGATGGGTCAATTTCGCGTAGCATAAGTTCCAGCTTTTCTGCTGCAATATTTTCATCTTCAATAATCAGTACTCTCATCACCTATAGTATTTATTAATGGAAGTCTTGCAATATAATGGTTATTCACAACATTAAATACCGGTACTGAATTACTGATCAGGCCATACCGTTTAACCAGGTTTTTAAGTCCTATCCCGGTTGAATGGCCCGAAATTTTAGGTTGAATATTATTCCGCACAATTAAGAA
This sequence comes from Bacteroidales bacterium, assembly GCA_038240855.1. Classification (GTDB taxonomy): domain Bacteria; phylum Bacteroidota; class Bacteroidia; order Bacteroidales; family Prolixibacteraceae; genus JAAFHB01. The sequence continues at coordinate 2,222 of JBBRGI010000029.1, forward strand.
AGCATCTTCGCAGTATATCTCAATACTAAGCGGTTTCGATTCGTTGACAATATTGTGCTTGATCGCATTCTCAAGCAAAACCTGCAAGGAGAGCGGCGGCAAAACTAACCGAAGCTGCTCTGACGGAATATTCACAGAAAAGGTGAGTGTTTCGCCATACCTGATTTGTTGCAGAAATAAATACGAACGCATAAATTCGAGTTCTTTGCCCAGTGTAGTCACCGGTTGTTCGATCATTTCGAGTACATACCGGTAAATCTGTGAGAATTCATCGATAAACAGTTGTGCTTTTATTACATCTGTGTTGATTAATCCGGAAAGCACATTGAGACTATTAAACATGAAATGGGGGTTGATCTGGCTTTTGAGTACCTCGAATTTAATCTGCGACAGCTCCTCCTTCAGATGATCGGCCATTTGTTTTGAATGCCGGCTCTCGAGGGAGAATATCCAGGCTTCGAGAATGGCCATAACTAAACAGTTAACTACGCTGTAAATAAGCGCGTTATTTATAAGAACGCTTACCAGATCTTCCCGGTAAGGTTTCAGCCAGTGGGCAAACAGGGTAATTATAATAGAGATGGTAACTGCTATTGCAACAGTACAGAAAAGCTCCTGGGTTATCCTTTTTAAGAGATTCCTTCCCAAAGGTGTGACTTTTTTGAGGTATTGTATCACGTAGAGATCGGGATAGACAATCAAAAACCCGGCAAGTATGCTTAGCAGCGAGCCTCTGAGTAATCGCATAAAAAAATGCGGGTATCCGTCAAGGACGTAATACCCGCTCAAATGATTGTATAATATTACGATAACCTGGACACCTATAGCCAATCCGATAATAAACTTCAGTAGCCGACTGAAAGAGAAGAAGCTGTGAATCCGTTTGAGAAACATGGTCTGGTAAATTATATAGTCAGATGTACTTTAGGATATGTAAAGATATTTTTTTGCTTTATGTTTAAAACTTTTTCAAAATTCCTACCGATAATGAAAAATTCCTTCATAACCGAACCCTGTTTTAAGATTAGCGTCACTTAGTTAAAATTTAATTACAGCAACAAAAGTAGCGTGCAATAATGCAGCGTTAAAATCAAATACGCCGAACACGGGTTTCCATAAGTTGAGGGTGTATAAATCCTGTTTAAAGGAGTTGCAGATCATTTACATAGTTGTTCCTAATAATACCCGGCTGCCTGCATGTTTCTTGCAACCGAAGGGGCCTTAATATCCTAAAAATCCTTTATCCCCTGCTTATGATTTGCTTTCCGGTCGTTGATAAAAGATGTTATTTAGGAGGAATTTTGCTTATTTTGCTTTTCCTGCCCATGACCCTAATCGGGTGAGAATGGTTATAATCAAATATTCCACTGAATAAGATGCAAGTAATTCACTGGTTTTTTATAGTTTTCGCCTTTCTTAGAAAATGAACAATTCACATGGCACAAAAATATCGTCCGCTTTCATCCGTTCTTATAAAGCCTTCAGGTCCTGATTGCAACCTGGGTTGTACCTACTGTTTTTACCTGGAAAAAGAAAGTTTGTTTCCCGAGACCAAAACACACCGTATGACTCCGGAAGTGCAGGAGGAGATGATACGCCAGGTCATGCAACAATCCGGCGAAGCCGTTTCGTTAGGTTGGCAGGGTGGTGAGCCTGCCCTGATGGGCCTTGATTTTTATAAGCAGGCCATAGCACTCGAGAAAAAATATGGTCATGGTCAAACGGTGGGCAATGGCTTCCAGACCAACGGCACACTGCTCGATCGCGATTGGGCTAAATTCTTCAAACAATACGACTGGCTGATCGGGTTGTCGCTCGACGGACCACAACATATCCACGACCGCTACCGTCTGGACAAAGGTCTTCATCCCACATGGGAAAAAGTGGAAGAAGTGGCCCGGATGTTGCTCGACGAAGGAGTTGCAGTCAATGCGATGTGTTGTATTACAGATTATTCGGCTGATTATGCCGAAGTATTGTATAACTATTACAAGGAGCTCGGTCTCAATTGGATGCAGTTTATTCCGATTGTGGAAACCGACAAGGAGGATCCGTCAAAAGCAGCACCTTTCTCGCTTACCGATGAAAAATACGGGCATTTTCTGATTAAGCTTTTTGATTTGTGGATCAATGATTTTAAGAATGGCGAGCCAACGACATCGGTCCGGCACTTCGAATCTGTATTTCACAGCTATGTAGGAATAGAGTCGCCTGAATGCACGATGATGAAAGAGTGTGGCCCGTATGTAGTTGTTGAACACAACGGTAATGTCTATTCGTGCGATTTTTTTGTTGAACCGCATCACCGGTTGGGTAATATTAAGCATACCAAAATCATTGATATGCTGAATTCAAAAAAGCAGGACGATTTTGGAAAAGTCAAGGCGTTGCTGCCACGTAAATGCAAGTTCTGTCCGTGGTATACCAAATGTTTTGGCGGCTGTACAAAGGATCGTATCAAAGATCCCAATGATCAGCGGCAGCCCCGTTTCTGCCTGTCATACACGATGTTTTTTGAACATGCGGATGCTAAAATGAGACAACTTGCAAAACTATGGGTGCAAAAGCAGAACGATTATGCCGAACATGATCGTACCGGAGGTGTTTACAATGCTTTTCCGGATTTTGTGAAACCTAAACTTAGTTAAACATAAATACAGATAATACAATGGTTGTTCGCAGTTTAATTGTGGCTTTTTCAATAATCCTAATGGCCTGTTCCTCTAATCAGGGGAATAAATCACAGACAAAAAAAGAAAACACGGATTCCGGGGGAATGAGTGAAACGACGGGTTCCGTCAAAATACCAGTCAGTGAGCCGGAGATGGTATACTTTAAAGGGGGAGCGTTTATGATGGGCTCCGTAAGCGGTATTCAGAATGAACAGCCTGTTCATGAGGCTTCGGTTAAATCCTTCAGCATCGATAAATATCCTGTCACCGTAAAAGAGTTCCGGCGATTTGTGGAGTCGACGGGTTACAAGACAGATGCTGAAAAATTTGGAGATTCAGGCGTTTTTGATTTTACCACTTCCAATTGGGCACTTGTTCCCGGAGCCAGCTGGCAATTTCCTGCCGGGAAAAAATCAGCCCAGGCTGAAGACAATCACCCTGTTACCCACGTTAGCTGGAACGATGCAAACAGTTACGCGCAATGGTCCGGCAAAAGGCTCCCAACAGAAGCCGAATGGGAGTATGCTGCACGCTGCGGAGGTACAAGTTCATCGCGATTTAGCTGGGGTGATAAATTGATCATCGGTGGCAAATATGGGGCTAATGTCTGGCAGGGTAATGACTTGACTGCACAGCAGGGAGCCGATGGATTCAGCCTTACATCACCTGTTGGTCATTATGGTGAAACTCCATGCGGAATGAGCGACATGGGCGGAAATGTATGGAATTGGTGTGCTGATACTTATAAACCTTATCCGGGGAGCGACGTTCCATTTCAAAATAATCCCGAATTAAAAGTCATTCGCGGCGGTTCTTTCTTTTTTGATCAGAACGGCGAAAATAGTTTTACCTCCACGGGGCGCGCATTTAATACGCACGAAACTTCGTTGTTCAATACCGGGTTCAGATGTGCAAAGGACGCAGAATAATGAGTTAAACAATTGAATATGCAATATAGTAAGTTGGTAAGACTAATTGGTGTAGTTTTTATTTTTGGAATAGCAGGCGCGTGTCAGACAGAAGTTAAAACCTTGAAGGAGGGATTGTGGAGAGGTGCTTTTATTCTTCCCGGTGACGAAATCCCATTTGTATTCGAGGTAAAAGGGAATCAAGCTGACAGTACAATCGTTTACCTGATCAATGGGAAAGACCGGTTTCCCCTGAAAAATGTCACGTGGAGCAGCGATTCAGTGACAATTCCAATCGATCTTTATTCGGCTGTATTAAAAGGTAAGCTTACAGAAAACAGATTTGAAGGTCAGTTGGTAAAAGTAGGTACCGATCAACCGGTCGCAGGTGTTCCATTTATAGCCGAATATGGTAACCTGCCAAGATTCCCTGAAAGCGGAGAAACACCTTCCGTTTCATTATCCGGTACATGGGATGTCGCTATTGAACAGGAAAAAACGGTTGGATTATTCAACCAGGAAGGATCAATGCTGACAGGTTCAATATTGACAACCACAGGTGATTATAGATTTTTAGAAGGGGTAGTGAACGGAAACAAATTCAAATTATCCGCTTTTGGCGGATCAACACCTTACTTAATTAAAGGTGAATTTTCGGACGACAGTACTTTTTCGGGCGAATTTGTTACACCCCGCCAGACCATCAAAATTGAAGGGAAGCGTAATCCTCAGGCAACAATGCCCGATCCTTATACAGCATCAACGCTTAAAGAGGGGTTTACTACCATCGAATTTTCCTTCCCGAACCTTGACGGAAGGAAGGTATCGTTATCCGATGCGGTCTATAAAGGGAAAGTGGTCATCGTAACTATCCTTGGAAGCTGGTGTCCCAATTGCCTCGATGAGAATGCCTTCCTGGCTGAATGGCATAAATCGAATCATCAGCGCGGCGTCGAAATTATAGGGTTAGGCTTTGAACGGAAAAGCGATTTTGAGTCTGCCAAAAAATCATTATCAAGCCTCAAAGCGCGTCTTGATATCCCCTATGAGATACTTTTTGCAGGTAAGTCGGGCGTTGAGTCTGCTTCCAATGCACTACCTGCATTAAACGGCATATCAGCATTTCCGACGACCATCTTTATTGACAGGAAAGGGAATGTCAGAAAAGTGCATACCGGATTCAACGGTCCTGCGACAGGTAAATTCTACGAAGCTTTTAAAGTTGAGTTCAATGAATTGGTTGATAGTTTACTTGCAGAAAAATCTTAATCCGGATCAATTAATTCGCTGATATATGAGTATAAAAAAGGTGGTAAATGTGATCATTGCAGATGCACAATTCCTGGTCGTCGAAGCGCTTAAATCACTGATCAGTACAGATGAAACATACCTTGTTGCAGGTGTTGCAGGCACAAAAAGTGATCTTTATAAACTGCTTGAGAAAACGAGGAATGATCTGTTAATCACCGATTTCTCAAATATTGATTATGACGGGATGGATGATCTGCAAATGATCCGCCGGAACTATCCTCAACTTGCAATCCTGATACTCACGAATTCAATCAGCAAAATAGAGTTTACGGGACTTACAAAATTAGGCATTCGGAATATTATTTATAAGACTGCTGACAGGGATGAAATCTTTTCGGCAATTGAATCCACATTAACAAGCCGGAAATATTATTCCGATGAACTTCTGGATATGATTCTTGACCTCAGTGAGAATAAATCTGCCGGGAATCCGAACCAACTTACTGCTTCAGAAACTGAAATTGTGAAATTAATTGCAGCCGGACTGACTACTAAAGAGATTGCAGCAAAGCGAAATATAAGTTATCACACCGTAAATACCCACCGCAAGAATATATTTAGAAAAACGGAAGTGACAAATGCTTCGGAACTCATCATTCATGCTATAAAAGCAGGGTGGATCGATAATATTGAGTATTATATCTAAGCTTAACATAACCATGTATAATCCTTTCCCCTGCTACGCTCAACGGGTGGTTCCAAGATGTGGCCGACCAGAGATGAATATAGTTTTTCTATCTCAAAAGTTAAGTTTTTGTTTTTTTGAACACATTTTAGTTCAAATAGTTGTATATTTAATTTGTATGTTTACTTTTACAACAATTAATATAAATGCAACACAAAAACATCATAGAAACAATACTATAGTAAAATAATTGTAACTTGAACAAAGCATGACAAATCTGTTTAAAGAAATTCCTGAATTAAATAGAAATGTTGTATTTGTCTTCATGACAAAGTCATTATCCCTAACCAAGAGGGAAACAATAAACGATTGCACACGTACATAATTTTAAAAAATCAATATTATTGAAAGCAAAAATATTGACTATATTAAATTTTAATTATGTATATTTCTGAATTTCAGATAGTAAAGCACTCACAATCCAACTTAATGAACTTTTTGGGATTTAATTAGTTGTATACAAGTATGTGAATTTAAATATCGATAAAATAAAATGCAATTCGATTGGCCAGTTTTAAAATCGCCGCCTGTAATTTTGGCAGTCTTTCAATTAAAATTCACTCAAGCCGAAGATGGTGCTTTGAGTAGAATGATTGCAAATGAAAAAAAAATTAAATTGATGTTTCCTAAAAGGAGTGTTAACTATCATTCCGATATAAACGTTCTGGAAACTCCTGTACCAGGCATCACTACTTTTAAAGGTAAGGCTAATACAAAGATTGATTCCTACACTTTCTTTACTCTTGATGAAAAAAGAAAATTTAGGATTGAGAAAGATAGTATTGTCATAACAAATGAAAATTTTTATGAAGGTTGGGAATCCTTTAAGTCGGATGTCATGGATTGTCTTAATTTGCTATCCGATCAATTAGTTGATTGCTCAGTATTTAGGACTTCTATTAGATTCATTAATAAATTTACTCTTGAATCATTTGATGATCCTTTGGAGTATTTCACAAAAATGATTTCTACGGAATCAGACATTGTGTATCCTTTAGTTAAATTTGCCTTTAGATTTAATGTTCAAGTTCCAGACTCGGATATTATTGCAATTGTTAATAATGCTTTAGAACCTAATGATCTAAATAAATTTGATTACTACCTTGATATTGATGTATTAGATCAAAAACAAATGAAGTTCGACTTATTGTTAACATCAGATCAAATGGAAAAAATAAGGGAAGTGAAAAACACTATATTTTTTGATATTGTCAAACAAAAAACTTTGGATTTATGCAACTGATTAACTCACGAATAAGAAAACTAATTCCTCTTACCATTACTGGTGGACTATTGGCTTCAGCATTTGCATACTCATACGGATCTTTAGATGGCAGAAATATGAAAAATGTAATCACAAGTTCTGCAATTGAGAGTTTACTACTTCAAACCAACGATTACTACTCTCAATTATCTATGAAAGCTCAATTTGAAAAAAGAGTTTTTGATTGGAAAAGAAATACGATGTTTATGTCATTTTCGGATCAAATTGTCAACGAAAGTAATTTTAAAGCAATAGTTTCAATGGGAAATGATGTCGTTCCATATATAATCGAAGAAATTAAAAAGGAACCCTCTCCTTTGGTGTGGTCATTAAATATTATATTTGACAAAACGATTTCTAATAATCCAAACACAACAATTGAACAGGCGTGCAAATTATGGGTGAAAGAATTGAGTTGATCAAAGCTCTTATTATTGCTGGGTTTCCTGAACTTTCAAATGATGTTGCTTTTCGCATTTCAAGTAGTGAAGACTATCGATATAATTGTATTGCATGGGCTTTTGAGTTATATAAAGATAGGTGGATGCAATTTGATACCAGACCACGTTTGGATGGCGTTTGGTATTGGTGGCCTAAAGGCGTACCGATAAATCAAAGCACCCATGCTTATGTAGAAGCTTTTAAAACAAATGGATATGAATTGTGTGATTCTTGTGAGCTTGAAATTGGATATGTAAAAATTGCATTATATGTTGAGAGAGGAACCGACATATGCAGTCACGCTGCAAGACAAAAAATTGATGGAACTTGGATGAGCAAACAATTTCATGATATTGAACATGGATCACCCTATTCTCTTGTTGGTAAGAATTATGGTGATGTGTATTGTTTTATGAAGAAAATACGCAACTAACTTACAAAGAGAAAGAGCAAATATTAAAAAAATATTTGGAATGAAATCATAACCAACGATTCGCTGCCGAAGACAATATCTAATAGTTTATATTATTAATCGATATGGGTAAAAAAAGAAAACCCGCATGGATAGCGGGATATTGATCGCCGCCTGGAAAAGTAAAGGGCCTGCCGGGTACTGCCGATTAAAGCTCCTGTCCGGAATATTGCAGTCACTGCTGCTTCTATTAGTAGTACCTAACAACTGTAATGCAGTATTATCTGTATGTTCTCTAAAATCAATATCATGACCAAATTTACAAATTCTTAAGCATCCATAGTTCACAGCCAAAATGACCACTGTTGCCGAGCGGTTTGCACAGATATCCGAAGCCAAAAGTTTCATAGACCTTTAATGCCCTTTTCAACTCGGGCATTGTTTCGATATAAATATGCTCAAAGCCGGTTTCCCTGGCATACTGAAGACATTTTTCAATAATAGACCGACCCAGGCCTTTCCCGCGTGCCTGCGGAAGTAAATACATTTTAACCAGTTCACAGGTTTTCTCCGGCAATCCTTCTGTTGGGTAAATACCACCACCGCCCATAATTTGTCCTTCGGCTGTTTCAGCTATAAAGTAAACTGACCCGGATTTTTGAAATATTTCGAACAAGGTGTCAGTCGTCGCTTCGAAATAAACAGTGCCGGGATGGTTGGCCCCGAATTCAGTCAGAGTATCACGGATTATTTTTGCTATTGCCTGGTTGTCGGATGGTTGTATTGGTCGGATGATCATAGTTGAATACCTGGATGTTAATGATTGCATAACTGCGAAATTAATATATTGAATTGTATTTTATCCTTTCTGCCTCAATTTTCAACCGTTCCCTGGATTCATTTGTTTGCACATCTGTTAGTTTTATTAATTTTGGGGGAGTTAATATCCTGTAATCACCGGGGATCACATTTTCAGAATAATCATTTTCAAAACGACTTCCTGCAAATATGAATAAATATACGATCCGTCTGCACCCATTGGGAAAAGAATTGCTGGTAAACAACCAGACTCCGCTAATTGATGTATTGCATGAATTTGGAATTGAGTTTCCATGCGGAGGTAAGGGAACCTGTGGAAAATGTAAGGTACGGCTTTTGGATGGAGAGATAGAAAAAACAGCCGCACACGAGCACAAATTAAAACAACTGGGTCTTTCGGAAGATTGGCGGTTAGCCTGTTTTGGCCTGTGCTCCAATGATATCACCCTGGAGATTGAGCAGTTTAATCACCTGATCCTGGCTGACGAAAGCGAATTTGATTTCAGCCCGCAGAAAGGTTACGGAATTGCAGTTGACCTCGGGACCACGACGGTAGTGGCACAACTGATTGACTTATCGTCGGCGAAAGTTCTTGCGGTCGAAACTATGCTGAATCCTCAGGTTAAATTCGGAGCTGACCTGATCTCACGTATCCAGGCTTGCCTCGATGGCAATTCAACCGGGTTAACGCAAATCATCCGGTCCGCAATTGGTACCATGATTGAGTTAATGCTTAAAAAGCACGCAGTTGACCTGCATAAAGTGGTTATCGTCGGCAATACGGTCATGCGCCTGATATTTAGCAATTGCGATGTCTCGCCGCTTTCAGCCTATCCTTTTCACACTGATAACCTGGGTATGAATACTTTTGATCCTGACGAACTGGGATGGAAATTCAGAACCAGGGAAAAGGTTCAATTCTATCCGTCAATAGGAAGCTTTATAGGCAGTGATATCCTGGCTGGAATTGCGGCGACAGGTTTGCACAAAAAGGAAAATTATACCGCGTTGATTGATCTGGGAACCAACGGTGAAATTGTGTTGGGAAATAAACACATGATCGTTTGCGCTTCAACAGCAGCGGGGCCGGCGTTTGAGGGATCCAATATCTCAATGGGGATGAGGGCAGTAACCGGGGCAATCTCGTCTCTTAGTCTCCTCGATGGGAAGATAAATGTCAGTGTGATCGGAAATACTTTAGCAAAGGGAATTTGTGGCAGCGCACTTATTGACGCGATAGCCATTTTCCGACAGTTGGAACTAATCGGTATGTTTGGGGAAATTAATTCAGGAGAATCACAAATTTTACTATCCGGTAAAGTCAGCCTGACACAAAAGGACATTAATGAATTTCAGCTCGCGAAGGCAGCCATTGCAGCCGGCCTGGTCATTCTTGCCCATAAACTGTCTATCGTGGTTTCGGATATTGAAGAAATCTATATTGCGGGCGGATTCGGAAGCTACATTAACATCGCGAATGTGGTAACTACGGGAATGATTGAATTGCCGGAGCAGAAGATTCATAAAATGGGCAACACCGCCCTGATCGGTGCCAAAATGTTCCTGTTCACGGGCCAGGAAATTTCAACTGAAATTTTGTCACGTACCCGGCATATTAACCTCGAAAGTAATCCTGATTTTCAGGATATTTATGTTGACAAAATGCTTTTCGCGGAGAACCTCTGATTTAACTGCGTGCTCTCAGCGACAATTTACAACCTGCCTTTGGAATTTTTCAACGTGCAGTATACCTATTATGAGGTATGCGAAAATACTGAATTAAAGGTATTGCACCCTGAAACGATGTTGGCCATTTTTGTATAAATCAAAAATAAATCATAATCATGGCTAAAATTGCAACAAGTCTTACAGATTTAATCGGGAATACCCCTTTGCTGGCACTCACAAATTTCAACAGAAATCACCAGTTGAGTGCGACCGTTATCGCGAAGCTCGAATCTTTCAATCCGGGTGGAAGTGTTAAAGACCGTATCGGTTTTGCGATGATCGATTCCGCTGAAAAGCTGGGTTTGCTGAATAAAGATACCGTTATTATTGAGCCAACAAGCGGGAACACAGGAATTGCCCTTGCACTCGTGGCTGCTGCCAGGGGATATCGCCTGATTATCGTTTTACCTGAAACTTTCAGTGTAGAGCGGCGTAATTTATTGAAGGCACTTGGTGCTGAGCTTATCCTTAGTCCTGGATCCGAAGGGATGAAAGGCGCTATCAAAAGAGCCACAGAACTTGCTGAGGTAACCCCCAATTCTTTTCTGCCACAGCAGTTTAAAAATCCAGCAAACCCCGAAATTCACCGCAATACGACAGCCGAAGAGATATGGAGCGATACCGATGGTGATATTGATATTTTTGTATCAGGAATTGGCACAGGTGGTACAATTACTGGTGTTGGTGAAGTATTAAAGCAGAGAAAGCCGGGGATTCAGGTAATTGCAGTAGAACCTACAGACTCGCCGGTCCTTTCGGGTGGAAATCCCGGACCACATAAGATTCAGGGGATCGGGGCTGGATTTATACCCGAAGTGCTCAACTTATCTGTAATTAATGAAGTAATTAAAGTAACAAACGATCAGGCATTTGAAACAAGCCGTCAATTGGCCCGCTCTGAAGGTTTGCTGGTGGGTATCTCATCCGGGGCAGCCGCTTTTGCTGCAGTCGAAGTTGCCAAACGTCCTGAGAACAAAGGAAAGAAGATTGTAGTAATCCTTCCCGACACTGGTGAACGTTACTTATCGACTGTACTTTATCAGTTTGAAGATGAACTGGTAAGCGTTTTGACTTCAAATTAATTGATGATATTCAACTGTTTCCTGATGAATATAGGAAATTTCAGATCGCTGTTAAATTAGCATAATCGTGTAAATTAATTCTAAAAAGATGTAACAAATTCTTCTCTTAACTGTTTATGTTTGATTTGGAATAAAATTTTAATCTTTAAGTAATCACTAAAATTCACCAAATGGACAGAAAACAACCGCCTCAGGAAGTTAGATCAGGAAGACTAAGTCATCCATGGTCATTCAGGACTGAAAATGATGGCAGAGAAGGAAAAAAGCAAAATGTATGGGATGCCCGCAAAGAGCAATCCGAAGACGACAAACAATCTACACATACCCGGCGCTCATCGGGTGATTCTGATTCAGATGAAAGACCTTTAGACCGGTATCATAATGAAAAGGGTTTATAATATGGTCTAAAAAAAGGAGAGTTTTACTTTCCTTTTTTTTGTATTTTATTTGGCGCAAGTTTTAACCTAAAAATTGACGAAGCAGACTTTTTTTATAATTGTCCTGCAGCTTTTTAATAGCCTTGTCTTTTAGTCTCCTGGCCATTTGGTGTGTAATTTTCATCACGGCGGCAATTTCATCGATATACAATTGATTTTTGCCGTCTAATCCGAAGTAGTGACGAATAACCTCCGCTTCAGGGTCATCCAATGAAGCAAGAATTCTATTAATTTCAATATTTAATGACTTATCAATCAGTGCTGTATCCGGACTAAGTTCATCATTGCCGGGCAGGATATCACCAATTGTAATTTCGTCATGGTCGCTTTGTCGAAAAGGTGCATCAATTGAAATATGATAATTCGTTATTTGAAAAGCCTCCTTAACAACTTTCACCTGAAATTTCAGCATATCAGCAATTTCTTCCGGAACTGGTTCCCGCTGATAAGTTTGCTCAAGTTTTATAAATGCAGCGTTAATTTTCGAAATTGACGCAATATTTTTTAGCGGAAGCCGGACTATCCTGGAATGTTCCGCCAATGCCTGCAATATTGCCTGTCTGATCCACCAAACAGCATAAGAGATAAATTTAAACCCTCTCGATTCGTCAAAGCGCTCAGCAGCTTTTATAAGCCCAAGGTTGCCTTCGTTAATTAAATCAGATAAGCTTAAGCCTTGATTTTGATATTGTTTGGCAACTGAAACCACGAAGCGAAGGTTTGAAGTAATTAGCATTTTAAGTGCCTTTCGATCGCCGTTCCTTATTTTCTGTGCAAGTATAACCTCATCTTCTATTAATAAAAGATCTACTTTGCATATGTCATAAAGATAAAGATCCAATGACGCAGCGTCCTTGTTAGTAATTTGTTTTGCAATTTTAAGTTGCCTCATATGTAATGGTACTATAAACTTCCTAATTAAATGTATTAAATAATATTTTAATTTTCACCATTTTATTATTATTTTAACTATAATTTTATTATCTTGCACTAATAATTCCTGCAAATTTAATGATTATCACACAGACTTAACATTATATGAATTGTATTTCACAATAATTTGGTAGCTGACACTCTATTGGGAATATGTGTAGTAGTTTTTTTAACAGGTGTAAAGATCGTTGAAGAATTACCGAATAAGTAATTAAGGATAAAATCGCCGGAATATTTATTCCTGCAGATTGTTCTTTCCTGTATTATTTTAATCTTAATATTCGTAAATCGGGAATAATTGAGGGTTATTGTATATAAATTTGCACGTTTTTGCCGTGCGATGACTCAGGCAATGTGAAATAGACGAAACTATGTGCGTTAATGAAAAAGATTAATTTCAAGATTGTTCTGAGAATATTTAGTTTTATTTTTTTTATCGAAGCATGCGCATTTACGTTGTGTTTGCCCGTTGCTTTCATCTTTAATGAGCCATTAAAACCTTTTCTGCTTTCCATCCTCTTCTCTGTTATACCGTTACTGGCGGTCAGAGTCTATGTAAAGCCTGGTTTAAATGAAGAGATTCAAAATCATGAAGCACTTTTTTCGGTTGTCTTTGGCTGGTTTCTCATGATTTTACTCGGTATTTTGCCTTACATTTTCAGTTCTGGTATTCCTCGTTTTATCGATGCATTTTTTGAGTCAACATCGGGATTTACAACTACAGGTTCTTCTATATTGGCTGATATTGAAGCACTCCCCAAATCAATTCTTTTTTGGCGTAGCCTGACGCATTGGATAGGCGGAATTGGAATTATCTCCCTTGTAATTGTTATATTACCTTCATTGGATGTTGGCGGTTACCGTATTTTTTCGTTGGAGTCGTCACTGCAGGATAAAATTCATCCACGTATAAAAACCGTAGGCCGGAGTTTGCTGACGATCTATTTGTTGCTTACTTTTTCTGAAGTAATTCTATTGATGTTTGGCGGAATGAATCTTTTTGAAAGTCTTTGTCACTCTTTCGGAACAGTGGCAACAGGCGGTTTTTCGCCAATGAACACTAGCATTGCCGGGTATTCCCCTTACATTCAGTATGTAGTCACCATTTTTATGTTTTTGGCAGGGGTTAATTTTTTGGTTCATTACCGCCTTTTAAAAGGTAATTTCAAAAAGGCTTTTTCAAATGAAGAGCTTCGTTTTTATATAATGGTCGTTGTATTGGCCGGTTTATTTATCATGTTAATTCTACTCTTTAAAACGAATAAACCATTTGAAGAGGCTTTCAGATCTTCCTTTTTTTATGCCGTTTCTATTATTACCTGCACAGGATTTGCCACCGAAGATTACCTGCTTTGGCCTACGGCTGCATGGATGGCTATCTTTTTATTGCTGTTTGCAGGCGGAAGTACTGGATCAACATCCGGGGGTATAAAAATGGCACGTCACCTTTTGGTACTTAAAAACATCAAAACTCTACTTTACAAAACAGTTCACAGGAATGGAGTCTACCCGGTTAAACTAAATGGGGTCGCTGTGTCGGATGAAAATAACAGGTCAATTCTCTCTTTCGTCCTTCTCTATCTTGTTATTTTTATTTTTCTTTCATTTTGTTTAATTCTGGATGGAATGGATGTGCCCGGAGCCGCGAGTTCTATTGCAACTGCCTTAGGTGGGATTGGACCTGGAATTGGTTCGGTAGGCCCGGTTAATAATTTCGCTCATCTTCACGATTTTTCTAAATCGATTGTGTCACTTGCCATGTTTATCGGGCGACTCGAATTGCTCACCTTCTTCGCTTTGTTTACCCCGGCTTTTTGGAAATATTAGATTAAGTTATGTCATTTAAGGCTTGAGCCGGTATTAGCCGGTATTACCCTGTAGGATCCTTCAATACTCAAGCACACATACAATCACCTATATGTCAAGTGATTATAAGTAACAGATAATAACTAATTCATCAATCTGGACGGTAAAGAAAGGATAAATACTCAATTGATTCGGCACAAATTGACAATCAATATATCCATTTATCAATAATATTGTTTTAAATTAAATTTTGTTAAACTTTAATTTTTAAATTTTGTTTATTTACACCACAATTATTGCATATGTTTTATAAATTTGGGAGATCTAAATCTATTATCTCAAAAAAGTTTGAATGTCTTCTAAATTCTTTACTAACGAAACCGACAACTCCCTCTTTAAGAAATTTACCGGTGCTTTCGGAAATATTGCAAATCTGTTTGCCTTCCATGCAGTAGTTGGGTATTTTAGGGCATCCGGATATTTTGCTTTACGTGAACATCTTATTAAACTTGAGGAAGTTAAGATTCTGGTAGGCATTAATGTCGACTTAATTAGTGCAGAAGCAAAACGTAGGGGGATAATGTTCTTTGGAGATCCTGAGCGAAGTCGTGATGAATTCGTACGCTGGATGCGTGCAGATATTCGCGAAGCTGCATATTCAAAAGAAGTTGAAGAAGGTATCATCCAATTTTTTGAAGATATTATTGACCGTAAAATACAGATTCGAATCCATCGAACAAAAACGCTTCATGCAAAGATTTACGTTTTTCTTCCGGGCGGGTTTAATGAATATACTGGTGGTGAAGTTATAACTGGTTCTTCAAATTTAACAAGTAATGGTTTGGGTACCAAGGAGGAAGCTAACTATGAGTTTAATGTTGCTTTACGCGATTTTGAAGATGTAAAGTTTGCTGAAGATGAATTTATTAAACTTTGGGAACAAGGCGAAGAATTATTGCCAATCGATATGGAGCGCATCAAGAAAGGCTCACATATTGGACAACTTTTCACTCCATTTGAACTTTACATCAAACTTCTGATCGAATATTTTGGAAAACATATTGACTATGACCCTGATTCTGTTGGAGATCTGCCACCTGCTTTTAAAAAGTTGAGTTACCAGATCGATGCAGTCAACCAGGGCTATCAGATGATTCTGAACCATAACGGTTTTATGCTTGCAGATGTGGTGGGATTGGGTAAAACAGTAATCGCCACCATGATTGCCAAGCGTTTCCTGATCGCCAACGGATCTCTGAGCACAAAAATTCTTGTAGTTTATCCTCCTGCTGTCGAAAAAAACTGGAAATCAACCTTTCGTCATTTTGGGATTGATAAACATGCCCGGTTTATAAGCAATGGCAGCTTACATAAAATAGTGAACGACGATCAAAATTACTGGCCCAAAGAAGATTATGACCTGATTTTGGTCGATGAGTCGCACAAATACCGCAATCACACATCGCAGATGTTTCAGCAATTACAACTGATTTGCAAATCACCTCGCGCTGTTGAAGGCGATGTGTTTGGTGGCCGTAAAAAAGTGATCCTGATTTCTGCTACTCCACTGAATAATCGCCCTGCTGATATTTATCATCAGTTGCTCCTTTTTCAGGATGCCCGCAAATCAAACCTACCGGTTACCAATTTGCAGTCATTTTTTGCACCACTGATTAAGGATTACAAAGATGTTCTTTCTGAATCCCGTATCACAGGGCAGCCAAATATTAAAAAACTTCGAAAGATCTATTCGGCCATCCGGGATAAAGTTTTGGAGCCGATAACAGTTCGTCGTACCCGTACCGATATCAGAAATTATCCGGAATACCAAAAAGATATTGATGATCAAAAAATAAAATTCCCGGACATTGCCGATCCCAAAGCAGTAGAATACAAAATGGATAAGGACCTTGAAGCTTTATTTTTTAAAACCATTAATTTTCTGGTTGATGGCGATAAAATCGGCTTTTACCGTTATCAGGCCATCAGCGCTTTACTGCCCGAAGTGCAGGAACGTTGCGGATACAGCAATGCAGAAAGGGC
>JBBRGI010000030.1:0-18756 GCA_038240855.1 Bacteroidales bacterium
GGAGATTCTCGGCGATTTGCATAATCTCTTCGGGGATACCAATGCTGTTCATGTTTCGGTTGACGACAAAGGGTACAGCATCGACCAGATTATCGATGGGGAAACAGTTGCCGAAGTTTTGGAATATGTGCAGTATAACCCTAAAAAGTTAGTCCGCACCGTGGAAACCTGGGTTACCTCCTCGGTAAAATCAGGAATTATCACTGCCGAGGAAGGCAAAGAATTTCTCTCCAATTACCGTTCCGGGTTATATGGATATACCTATCTTGAATAAGAAACGAATTACAAGAATTTCAGACGAATAGAATTCAGTTTGACTCCTCTTTTTATCCGGAGATTTATCTTATTGTTTAGAATAATCCAAAGTGTAGTAATTTTTCAGCCCTGCTGATATGTGAATGATTTAACTCTTTCCTGTAATTGTATAACGGATTCTTTTGGCGGGTGATCCGTATTTGTAGATGTAGTTTTTTCTTAAGCTGTTTATTCATGTAGAATTAGCCACAGCCAAGGCATCTGGTCAGATAATTGCATCCCATATAAACTTTCCAATAGTATATTTATTTTACACTCCCCTGAAACAACCGCATTTTCAAACTGCAAATCAAAGATAATTTTTAGATTTACGACATTATTATTTATATACTATAAATATATAATCTTGTTCATCTTTTATTTATGCATTTATTTTATAATGTTTAGTTCCTAATATTCATACTGTATTTTTCTATAAATAGTGTAAATATATTATTTACACTATTGTAAAATAGTAAAGTTTTTGGCTTATATTTGTAATGATTTCAATATACGTTCTCAATTAAAGTTTCAGGTTTAACGATCAAGACCGGCTTCGCCGAATTTCCTAAACTTTAACTGACATCCGGAAAATTCATCATCTTTTAATCTGATCATCTTAAAAACTGAACAGGGCAAATAGACAAACATAATATAATGCAAGTTAAAACTGCTATAGGGCCTTCACTTCTTCTCCTTTGTAGTGAAAAATTTTTCAGATCATATGACTGGATAAGAGAAGACATGAACATTTTTATTACGCGTTTTGCCTTCCGTCTCTTTCAAAAATCGATACTTCCCGTATTAAACCTCCTTTTGCTTCTCCTCTTTTTTTGCCGGAAACAGGTCACCAGGTCAGCCCGTAATTCGTTCCTGTCGTTCCTGTTGTTTCTGTCGTTCCTGTTGTTCCTGTTGTCAGCTTTTGCGAGTCGTGTTTCTGCCGCAAATTTGCCTCCCGAAGCAATAGATGTAAGAAACTTCCCAATTCAGACAGGCAGCGATGGTTCACAAATTCTTCCGCTAATCGGACAGGATGCTGATGGTTCTGTAATAAGCTTTAAAATACTGACCAGCCCAGAATCGTCAAAAGGCACTTTATCCCTGAACGGAATTGCAATTACAGTAAACCAGGTACTTACTCCCGCCGAGGCACAGATGCTAGAGTTTACACCCAACAATACATATACAGGCGAGTGCACTTTTATTTTCACAGTTACAGATAACGAAGGATTAACAGATGCCACACCAGCCAGCTATATCATTCCTGTTGTCCCGATTAGTCAAAACCTGGTTTGTACAGGAGGTGCATTAGGAACGAATATCCTGGGGGCTATGGGGACATTCTCGGTCCCGTTTATTGTAGCCACTTCACCACCAACCAGTTGTATAAACGATGACGCCACAGTCTCCTCCCCACTACTGAACATTGGAAATGCTCATCCTGAGTTGACAAGTTATACTTATGCATCCACCAGCGGAAGTCTTGGACCCGAAGGAGCCTATTCCTTTTTAAAAATTATAGGAACGTGGGCGTCCCGAAACTGTATTAAAACTGACTGGGTCGCCGCTGATCATACGGGAGACGGAGGGTATGCAATGATTGTAAACGGATCTCCGGACGTTACTAAGTTTGGAAGTACCTTTTTCAGAGCTAATACAATAAGTGTTTGTCCCAATACTTTATACGAATTCTCGGCTTATGTGATCAATGTGCTGCCAGGTAATCACAGTGCTGCTAAACCAGGTTCTCAGCCAGACATCAGCTTCTATATTAATAACACAAAGGTTTCACAGTCAGGACTTATTAAATACTCGACTAATGCAACCGGGTGGGTTCCCCAATGGGTAAAAGTAGGCGGATTATGGTACTCGGGGCCTAATACAACCGTAGATTTAAGAATAGACAATGCAACCTTTGTTGCCAGCGGTAACGATTTGGGCCTGGATGATATTTCGATGGCCATTTGCGGACCCGATATATCCTATCCAAATACTGACTTATCACCAAAATTTTGCCAGCCTGGAATTTTACCTCTTGAAGCGTTGGTTACATCATCCATCAATACCTATTCACATTATATTTTCGAAAGAAGCACAGATGGCGGAGTTTTTTGGCAGGTATTATCAGCACCAAAAACAGAAAGCCCTGTTTATGATTGGGTTACAGCTACTTACAGTTACCTGGCTGTTTTTGGAGATATCCCGGTGGATGTCACCATGAACGGTTACAAATACCGTTTAAAAGTCGCCACGAATGAAGCCAACCTGGCCGGAGAATCATGTAATATATCTGCAATAAAAGTTATTACAGTTTCGGCATTTACAACACCTGATGCAGGTGCAGATATAACAGGATGTAATCCTGCAACCACCGCACAGCTGGCAGTTGCAGCTTCAGGGCAAACCTGGCTTACGGTAGCTAACAATCCGTCTCCAGGTGCAACCATAAACAATGGCGGCTCAATTACAGGAATGACAGTTAACGGGGTCTACCATTTCCAGTTGAGCAATACTGTCGGATGCTTCGACACGATAAGCGTGGTACGCGACCAGGCCGGCAACGCAGGCACTGATGTCAATATATGTGCCGGGGTAACCACTTACAAACTTGCGGATGCAGATGCCGGATATGCATGGGAACCGGTTGCAGGTAATCCTGCTGATGCAGCCATCACCAGCACGACTGGCGCTATTTCAGGAATGACATCGGTTGGCACTTACCATTTTTTGTTGAGATCAGCCTACGGGGATTGTACAGATAAGGTCACAGTTACTGTTGCGGAGGCAATAACTGCCTCCGCAACAGCCTCATCTATACTTTGCTACCTGGGTACAGCAACTGCAACCATAACCGGTGCAGGAGGAACTGCTCCATTGTCTTATACTTTTAACGGAGTGACTAACGGAACAGGAATATTCGCGGGCATTGCAGCAGGCGCAGGTTATAGCTGGAGTGTAACTGATGCCAATAATTGCAGCCCTGTATCAGGAGTTATTTCAATAACACAACCTCAGGTTCTTAGTGGTTCTGCCACTTCAATAAATGTAATTTGTCCGGGAGCCTCTGACGGAAGTGCCGTTGCAGTCGCTACCGGAGGTGACTCTCCTTACAGCTATTCATGGAATACCATCCCGGTTCAGATAGCGGCAACAGCCACCAACCTTTCAGCTGGCTCTTATACTGTTATGATCACAGATAATAACGGATGTGTAACAGCACCCACTGTAATGATTATTTCACAGGATATCATCCCGCCCACCTTTACCGAACCAGCTCCCTTGACCTATTGCGTTGAATATGTTTCCAAGGCGCTCTACAACCCGGGTTTTGAAGATACATCTTCGGATATCACCTATACCCGTCCCGACTATTACCCGTTGGCCATTGGAAACACACTGCTTGACCTGCGTTCTCTCGCCGATAATTGTGCTTTGGCCGCCAACCCGATTGCATGGACCATCGATTTTGGCAATAATGGTTCGATCGATCTATCAGGTACAGGGCAACTTTCAGCATATGGCTCAGAAATTCAATTTCCGCCTGGTATAAACCGAATCAGCTACACGGTCACTGATCTGGCGGGAAATACCACTACCCGGTTTGTCGATCTTGTAGTTACGGCACGGCCTGTAATGACGAGAAATTTTTAAAACCAAGGATATTAATCAAACAATTATAAACAGATGAACTTAATAACGAAATGCCAGACAAAGGTGAAAAGCCGGAACGATCAGGAGATCGCAGATGTTTTAGCCGGAAATATAGGAACGCACACCCGGACATATCCGAACCTGACCATACCTGTTATCTTCCTGATTAACAAAAAAGGTAAGAGTCCGCCTGGCACGCCGTATAGTCCGGGCAGCAGATCAGCGCCTGATCCGGATTGGAATTCCGGAGCCGTTTAAGGCAGCAGAACCAATAGCGAAGAAACATTTAATCAAAAAAACAAATAAAATTTATCACAATTTAATATTCAAAGTCATGAAAAATCAACTATTAATACTCGCGATTTTACTATTGGCATCCTTTGCCAATGTTAGCACATCCTTTGCTCAATGCGGTGATGCACAACATCCAATGGCAGGGAAATCGTACCCCTATTCATTAACGGTAGATCCTATAGGCGGTCAGTTTTTTTGGTTTGTGACCAGCGACCCACATATTTCAACCCCTGCACCCATCTTATCAGGTGCTGCGGGCGGAGATATTCTCATCGGCGGAACCGGCTATAACCTGCCCGGAACGCTGTTATCCACAATTGATATCACATGGACATCACAAGCCGTTGCAAATGCAAATGCAACACCTACCCCGACAAAGTATTATCTTGTTGTTCAGTACACAACTGCCTGCACAAACAACGTTAAACCATGGAGAATTACACCGATGAACCTTTTCCAGATTGCTGTTGAAAATGTTAATGCAGCCGGTTCTACCTATGCAGATATCTGCCGGGTTCCTTATGTTGATGTTTTGATTGGCGCGGATGACAAAGTGACTTACAATTTCGGGGAAAATGCACTTTACCTGAAGGTGACTGCAAATAATTTTACAGGCAGCTGGACCCCCACAGTAAATATTGCCGCTTTATCAGCCTCACTGACTTCTCCGCAAATCATTAAATCTATCGAATGGAGCCTTACTACCACATTCACAGGCGTTTCTAACTTTAATTTGACATCAGGAGTAGCTACCGCCACGGTACCCGACAAATTAGGGGACAACATTACCACTGGTACAGACGAATTCGTTTATATCAAGGTAATTATTACGGATGATAAATTCGAAGGACTTGCAGAACAGTCGTTTGCATTTAATCTTAGCGCTACCGATATGGCCGGCAATCCCGATGTTGATGTTGATGCAGCATGTGCCACAGTTGCTGAAAATGACAATGTCATCCAGAAACTCAAAGCTCGTCCTGCTATGACAAATCCAAATCCGACCCCTTTCCTGACAATAAATTAAGTACATCGAGTTTGGGATGAACACTTAAGTAGTTGTTTTTTCATAACAGATTTTCCTTCCGGTCATTAAGTTGTAATGACCGGAAGGGTCTTCTGAATTGCAATACATGTTTGAAATATTGTTTAATGTAACGATTGATGAATAGTTAAACGTTGAATTAACGGAGATGACCCTTTTCAATAAATACAGGTTCTTTTGGCTGGCAGTTTTGCTGGTCTTTTCTGCGTGGGCACCAGCCATTGCGCAGGAAATACCTGTTGTTTTTGAAGGTAAGATACGTAATCTGGGTCTCAAGGCAGAGAATGGGGCAACTTATTTCTGGAAAATTTTTATGGACAGGACACTTTCGACCGAAGTTTCAGTCACAGAGGCTGAGTTCATCAACGGGTACGAAGGCGCATCCGTTAAGGTATTGTGGAAAAAACAGGGCATTTACTACTTTTCTGTAAACGCTTTATCTCCTGCCGGCTGTGTGAACTTAAAAGTCGGAATGCTCAAAGTAATCCCTGTTGAAGTTGAAGCGGTCATCGCCGGAGCGACTGTGACAGGAGCATGCAGCCAGGTTAGTATCGATGCCTCGAAATCCATCGGTGACCTTATTAAATACGAATGGTCTTTACTGGATAATGGTGGTGCTCTAACCAGTAAAACGGGCATTAAAACCGAATTCCTGCTATCCCCCGCTTATGCCGGTCATCTTCCTGCAGATTTCAGAATCGGGCTTGTAGTTACCAACCGGGCAGGTAAATCGGATAATGATACTATTACAATCAGAGTTGATCATCTGCCAGTTGCTGAAATTTACTCTTCGGGGAAACTTGAAAAAGATGGTAGTATGATTGTTGACGGATCAGTCTCGGCCGGGTCGAAATTGAATTTCAGGTGGTCTAGCACGCAGGGAAAAATTATCGGGGCCGACAACCAATCGACAGCCAAATTATTCGGGGCCGGAATTTATTCGCTGGAAATTATCGATGCTAATGGTTGTGTATCTTTGAAAAACTTCAAATTCCCGTTGCAAATAAGTCAGATCACTGCCAATCCCGATTATGCGAGAACATCATGGGCAAAGGATACGACCATTTCAGTACTGGAAAATGACCGTTCTTCTTTAATTCTTGTTCCTGGTACTGTGAAAATTCTGGAACAACCCTTGCGCGGAGAAACCAAAATAAACGCCAATGGATCTGTCACCTATATTCCGCGCGACAAACGCCCGGGCCGGGATCAATTTGTATATGAGGTATGTGATGAAGTGAACTTCTGCGCCTCTGCAACTGTAATTATCGATATCTATGACAGCGGGATTATGGCTCCCGAGGGATTTTCGCCTAATGGTGACGGGATAAATGAGCATCTTGTATTCGTGGGACTTGAAAACTACCTCAAATCTCAGTTGCATGTTTTCACGCGTTCAGGACAGCTTGTGTACCAAAGTGCAGACTATCTGAACGACTGGAATGGCACAACCAATGAAAGTACGATGACCAACCTGCAACTTGTACCAACGGGCACTTACTACTATGTACTCCAACTGGGCGGGACCAACCGGTCAATGAAAGGATTCGTGTATATCGGGTATTGAGAATACGAATGACATGAATTAAAAATAATTGAATTCAAGATATATTGAAATTTTATCAATAAAATACTCATACTCCAAAACTTGAGCTTACCCAAAAGTTTCTCCCTTAGTTGTATATGTTAACTGCCTCTAAAATATATTGATTCGAAAACGCTACTGATTGTTTTTGAAGCCTTCCAGTGTTATAAAGTAAGAATGGGCCTGGCATACTGTTAATAAACCCTGTTTATTAATTAAACTCTAAAACTTTTAATCTCTTGTTTAATACCTACTTACTCCGCTTCCGGAGAACCGATACCTTGTTTCCAGGTTCCAGGCCAGTGCAAAACGTCCACCGAAACTTTGGAAACTGTTGTGCCCAGGATGGCGTCTTCAACAAACCTGACTAATACAACTACTAACCTGATATGCAGTAAAAAAAATAAGGTTACATCTGTTTCGGATTTTGGGGAATTTTCTTTTGCCGAACCACTACCTAAAAAGCTGAATACTGATTATTCCAATAATTTGAATAATAACAACACCCACTTTACTTTTCTCCATTTCCCGGACGCGTTATCGACTGGCTTTGTATTGCTGTTGATGCTGCTTTTTCGCAAACGCTCTATCAAGATACTTACCCGTTTTTCGTTACTGTTGAACAGCGTTGTAAAAATTTCGGAAGGATTTACAGGAATTTGGACGAATTACGCGAATCGAAGACCAGAGTAGCTAATTAAAAACCTACCTGATGCTTTAACGGGTAAAAATCCTTTGCCTGAATACCGATTACATACTATTGTTTCCCAATATATCACCATAATCGCGTATTTCCGTTTATAGACGGAAATACACGATTATTATCCAACTTCTATTATGCGCTGTTTTAACTTTGTATAATAAGGTTTCCGGTTTTGGATTAAATCGACGAACAACATTAAGATGTTATTTTGCTTTTACCATGTTGGATAATATCTGCCCGTCATGCACTCTAAGTTTGATCCGCACTTTTATTTTATCGGCAAGCATCCTGTGTTTATTGTGTTTACAATCATGGGGGCAAACAGTTAATACAATAAATCCGGGATCAATTGAAAAAGGTGTCCTGAATCCGGGACCAGACTGCGCTCCGCTTAATCCCAATAATATTGGAAGCGCACCAGATGCCTCCGGATCAGGAGATATTACCTATACCTGGGAGCAAAGCACCGACAACCAGGCCTCATGGCAACCAGCATCCGGATCTTCATCAACCAGTTACAGAACTTTTAATCCCGATCCGATGATTGCCAGCACTTCGATCAGAAGGGTTGCCACTTCAACGTTAAACAGTGAAGCCTGTTCAGCTTATTCCAACATCATTTACTACATTGTCTTTCCTTTGCCAATGGTAGCCCCAATATTACCCGGAGGCACGACAAATGTTTGTATCAATGCGCAAATAAATTTAACAAATGCAACACCTGGGGGCACATGGAACACAATGAATGCCGCCATAGCATCAGTTTCAGGGGGAGGCATTGTGAGCGGATTAAATGCGGGGACTGTTACAATACGTTATACGGTTACAGATGCAAATAATTGTTCGAAACCAGCAAACAAAACGGTCCATGTCCTTGTACCGGTTTTAACGTTCGGTTCTTCAGTTTGTGTTGGTAGAACGATGAACCTTGCACCATCTACAGGTGGAACCTGGGTGAGCAGCGATCCTGCGAAAGCAACAGTAACAAATACCGGTGAAGCAGCAGGTGTGGCTATAGGAACAGTAACATTCACTTTTACAGATTCATCAAGCGGTTGCAGTGCGACTACTTCATCTGTTACAGTAAGCCCTTTACCTTCATTATCTGAAATTTATCACTACTGAATAAATTCCTCAATAATAATAATAATAATAATGGAAATCATGGAAACAAAACTGCATTTTTTACAATGGCCGATACTCCTGATTCTATCGGTGAGTTCGTTAACCAGCCGGGGTCAGACTGGTCCCTACCCAAATACAGGTGTGCAAACCGTTTGTCTTAATTCTGATGAATCCTATGGAGTAATAAACAGTACAGGCTCTACCTATACCTGGACGATTATTCCGGCTTCAGGCGGAACCATCACAGGATATACAAATACAATCAGTATCCATTGGACAACTTCAGGAAACTTTACCCTACAAGTTATTGAAAAGAATTCAGCAGGTTGTGACAGTGCTCCGGTGACGATAACTGTTACTGTTTTACCGTTATTACAACCCGGAACAATTGCAGCAGACCAGACGATTTGCCCCAACACAGTACCATCTCCATTCTCCTCCGTAAATGCAACGGGAGGAACAGGAACTTACACTTATCAGTGGGATTCTTCACCCGATGGAGTAGTCTGGACTGCAATAACAGGGGCAACAACTGCTGGATTTTCTCCGGCAGCGCTGACAGCAACCACCTATTATCGTTTGCATCAGGCTTCAGGTACCTGCACAGTGGTCACAAATACTGTTAAAATCACAGTGAGTCCGTTACCTGTTACTTCGCCAATCTACCACAATTAATTTTCATTATACGGATCGGGGCATCGGATAGCCGCATGTTTACACAGTTTCGACATATCATTATCCTGGTTATTCTGTTCTTCATTGCCTTAAGGATCGCAGCGCAGCATCCCATGCCGGATCATGTCTGTACAGGAACTACTAAACATTATCATGTAGATCCAAATCCTGATCCCGGTTCAACCTATTCCTGGAGAATTGATGGTGTCGCACTGCCTGGTTCAACTACCCATGAAATAGATATTACCTGGGAATTTGCCGGGACTTACCTCCTGGAGGTGCAGGAACTTTCTGCGAATGGTTGCCCCGGCCCGGTACGTTCAGGGGAAGTATTTGTGCTTACTTTAGGCCTGGCTGCAACCGGCATCAGTGCATCCACCTGCGATGGATATGGAAGTATCGAATTCTCCTTTTCAAATGTCCCCAATGGAATATATGCGATCAACTACGACGGGGGAAGCTTTAGCAACGTAGCTGTCAGGGACGACAAGGCCAACGTTTCCGTACCTGCGGGGGCCTATCAAAACCTGTCCATTACAATAGCCGGTATAACCTCATCACCCGGGGTGAATATTACCCTTACTGATCCCGAACCATTGGCCCGACCCTTGATTTCAACCAATAAGAATGTCAGTTGCCAAGGCCTTTCAAATGGCGAAATAACAGTAACCCTATCGGGTGGCAGACCGGACTATTATTACTCCTTTGACGGCGGGATCACCTGGTCGGCAACTGCCCTTCCTTCACCAATTGTGATCACAGGCCTGTCAGCCGGCTTATATTCCGTCACCGTGAAAGACGCAAATCATTGTATTTCAAGCCAATCTGCAACGACATTAGTCAGGGAGCCGGAAATCCTTAACGCCATTGTAACCGGAATCAACTCCGATTGCGTTGGAGGAACTAATGGTAGTGCGACCGTTACCGTTGATGGAGGAACAACTCCCTATTCTTATCTCTGGAGTAACGGGCAAACGACTGCAGGCATTGCAAACCTCACAGAGGGGTTGTACTCCGTAACCATAACTGATTCAAAAAATTGTACAACGAGCATCAGCCGAACAGTTAGTTTAAGTCCTGATGTCACAAAACCGGCATTTATCCCCCCCGATCCCTTCATTGGTTGTGTTGAAGATCTTCGCTCGGTAAGATATAATCCATTAACACAGAAGATAATTTATGATCAGCCGGATTTTTACACTTTTCAGCCAGGCAATTCTCTGCTGGATCTAAATACGGCTCTTTTTTCGGATAACTGCAATTTAGCTTTTCCGGTACAAATTCGCTGGAGGATTGATTTTTCACCCGCACCAGATCCTACCCCACCGCACAACCTGGTGACAAAAGAACCGATAACAGGTACGGGTCAACCGTCCGCAACGGCAGGCAGTATCCAATTCCCGGGTGACGGCGTGAATTACAATGTTGTGATTCACCGGATTACCTATTGGATTGTCGATTGTTCGGGTAATATCTCCGATCCAAAAACACAAACTATCACAATCAGGCCACGCCCGAAAATTATAAATGGAATGTAAAGTATAAACTAAAATAATAAGAACCATGAACAAAAAAACTATATCCCGGAACCTGCATACGTCATTAAATCAATATCAGTTTATTACAAATTAATTTTCACAGTCATGAAAAAGCAAAATTTTAATCTTTTAGTGGTGTTATTTACGCTTTGTTTTACTTCTGCCTACAGCCAGCTAACACTGACTCCGCGCGCAGTAGATGCAACCTGCTTATCGAATGATGCATTACATCCGATGCCGGGTACTCCTTATAATTATTCGATAACTGTACCCACTCCTGCCGGTGCCAAAGAATACACATGGTTAGTCACTCAGGATCAAAACTTCATTACTGCCCCGGGAACTCTAACTCCAACCCGTGAAACAACATCCGGCAACTTACTGGCAGCAACAGGGACAGGTTATAACATTCCTTCAAATGCAACTGAAACTTTATCATTAACCTGGAAATCATTTATTTATGATGCGGCCAGACCCGTATTTGTAGTTGTCCAGGTCAGAAGTGCAGTAACGGGTGCATGTTCTCCTAACAATCTAAAGGTTTTTATGATTCAACCTATCAATGCTTTCACGCTTGACATCTCCAATGTCGGAGCTGACAAAACTACGGTTTCAAATTTTGGGATTCCGATTGAGCGGTGCGTATCGGATATTGTCAGTGCAACATTTGATGCTGCTTCACCCCAGGGTGTATTGTACGATTATGGCATCGATTATCTCTACTATATAGTTTCCGCTGCCAATTTTTCAACATCATGGCGACCTTCCTTAAAAATTTCCGGTCTTGATTCCAAAGAAACGGTGACTGAAGTAGAATGGTTCAGACCAACAGACACACGATTTGCTGCACCGGAACCAATGATACTGACAGCCGGAATTTACTCTGCCACAAATCCGGTAACTGCACTTAATTCCAGTGGGACAGTTGGTGCGGCCGGCGAAAGCATTTTGATCCGTGTCACAATAGATCATACCAATGGTGCAAACAAATACGAAGGAATCACAGACGAAACCATAACCCTGGCTGTTGATGGCCAGACTCAATTAGCCAGCACACCAATCGGTGATATCCATCACTCATCCACAATTCCCGTTGCGAATCCGGATTGCGGTAAAGAAGACGGATTCTTATATGATGTTGCGATACAAACCATAAAAGCCAGACCTGATATTCAGTCAGCTACTGCAGCAGTTCCAGGCCCGGGAATTATACCATTTTTACCTGTTAAGTAATTCAACTTGAGTGATATATTAAAGAGTCAATTATCGAAAAAATAACTCGCCGGATAGCTGGCGATGTAATGAAAACAAATTTATAAAATTGATTATCAGATCTTTGTACATAGTACGTCTGGTGTTGGCTGTTTTACTTCCAATAATGCTCGTTCCGGTTTCTGCCCGGGCTCAGACCGTCGTGTATCAAAATACAACTACCCCACTGGCGGTAGCTGAAGTGAATGGTGAAACTTATTTATGGGAATTATACAACGATTTGAACGTTAATTTTACCACTAATCCCGGAAACTGTCCTCCAACTTCAGCCGGTTTTGAAAGTGGGAATACAGGTGCAAACGTAGTTGTTAGGTGGCTTCAGACGGGTATCTATTATTATAAAGTGACAGCACAGGATGCTGTACAATGTACCAGGAATTTCAAAATCGGAATGTTCAAAGTTATCCCGGCTGAGATTGAAGCGATCATTACCGGCGACACCTTAACCGGTGCATGCCAGTTGGTAGAACTTGATGCTTCAAAATCGGTCGGCGATATCATAAAATATGAGTGGTCAATAATTGACCAGGGAGGTCTCCTTACTCACCAAACCGGAATTAGTACACAATTCCAGCTTGCGCCTTCATTCGAAGGTACACTGCCAGCAGATTTCGGTGTAAAACTTACTGTCACCAATGGTCAGGGATTTACACACAGCGATACAATTATTATCAGGGTTGATCGAATGCCTGTGGCTGAAGTCTTCACATCCGGACAACCGGAGAAAGACGGTACAATTGTAATCGATGGAGCTATTTCGACAGGAACGGTGGTCAATTACAGATGGTATACTTCTGAAGGGAAAATAGTCGGCCCTGCTAACGAGTCAACAGTCAAATTATTCGGAGCCGGAATCTACACGCTTGAAATTACCGACAAACATGGATGTACCTCATCAAAAGATTTCAAGTTCCCTCTTGAACTTTATCATATTAGTATTTACCCTGATTATGCCAGGATTTCCATCACAAAGGATACAATCCTAAATGTATTGGCAAATGACGAGTCAACAATCGACCTGGTTCCGGGTACTGTGCGTGTAGTTAAATCACCATTGCAGGGAGTAACCCAGGTAAATACCAACGGCACAATCACCTATACTCCACGCCAGACTTTTACAGGACGCGATCAGTTTGACTATGAAGTATGCGATGTGTTGAACCTGTGCGCCTCAGCAACTGTAACAATCGATATTGATGATATTTCGATAATCATCCCCGGAGCATTTTCACCGAACGGTGACGGACTGAATGAACACCTCGAATTTGGCAGACTTGAAAAATATCCCGGATCACAACTCTATATTTATACCCGATCGGGACAGCTTGTTTATCAAAGCAACGACTATAAGAATGATTGGGATGGAACAGCATTAAAAGGTACCATAACAAGTCAACAATATGTTCCTACCGGGACCTACTACTATACACTAAAACCAAGGGGGATTGACCGTTTAATCAAAGGTTTTATCTACATAGCCTATTGAAAACCTGAATATTAAATCGGTACAACTCCTGTCTCTTTTAAAAGCTGTAAGCTTAAATCACGCAGTTTGTATTTCTGGATTTTCCCGCTCGCTGTCATCGGGTATTCGTTGACGAAGAAGATATATTTTGGGATCTTATACCTCGATATTTTACCCCGGCAAAAGTCGATAACATCCTCTTCGTGAAGTTCTGCTCCTATCCTCTTTTTGATAAAGGCGCCGACCTGTTCTCCGTATTTTGCGCTTGGTACTCCGACGACTTCTACAGATTGAATCTGAGGCATCGTATAGAGAAAGTTTTCGATTTCGCGCGGATAGATATTTTCACCGCCACGGATAATCATATCTTTAATACGACCCGTTACCCTGAAATAGCCGTCTGCATCCATCACACCCAGATCACCCGAATGAAGCCAGCCCTCGCTGTCGATAGTTTTGGCAGTTGCCTCAGGATTTTTGTAGTAACCTTTCATCACATTATAACCCCGGCAACACAATTCTCCCTGCTCCCCCGGATTCAATTCATCCCCTGTTTCAGGATTTGCCACCTTGACTTCGACGGCGGGATAAGCTTTTCCAACGGTAGTTGAACGGATATGAGGTGCATCGTGAGTTCTGGTTGCCGTCATTCCGGGTGACGATTCAGTAAGTCCATAAACAATGATGAGTTCCGACATATTCATTTTGTTCATCACCTCGTTCATGGTTTCAATGGGACACGGTGCTCCCGCCATAATACCGGTCCTGAGCGATGAAAGATCGAACATGCTGAACATCGGGTGATTCAACTCGGCGATAAACATTGTTGGCACACCGTAAAGTGCAGTGCATTTTTCTTTTTGCACCGACGCGAGCACTACCAGCGGATCGAAATTCTCAACCATCACCATGGTTGCACCATGTGTGATAATCGCACAAAGGGCTAACACACAGCCAAAACAGTGAAACAGGGGCACACAGACGCAAAGCCTGTCGGCAGCCGTGTAGTTCATACACTGGCCGGTCGCGTATCCGTTATTCAGAATGTTATAATGGGTAAGCATTACTCCTTTGGGGAATCCGGTTGTGCCCGAGGTATATTGCATATTTACCACATCATGGCACGACAAAGTAGATTTAATTTCAAGTAACAACCGATCATCGAGTTGGCTTCCCAGCAGAATTAACTCATTGGTGCTAAACATACCACGATGCTTTTCCTGTCCGATAAAGATCAGCATTTTCAGAAACGGGAATTTTGAGCTTTGCAGGAATCCCCGCTGACTCTCCTTTAATTCAGGAACCAGCTCATAAATCATCTGAACATAATCACTGTCTTTCCACCCGTTTACCAGACATAATGCCTTTAAATCAGAGTTTTTAACCAGATACTCCAATTCATGTGTTTTATAATTGGTATTTACGGTCACCAGGACCAATCCGATCTTGGCGCTGGCGAACATAAAGGTAAGCCAGTCGGGAACATTGTTGGCAAAGATGCCTAATTTTTCACCGGGCCGCAGGCCAAAATGTAACAGAGCTTTGGCCAGATTATCGACTCTTGTGTTGAATTCGCTGTACGAAAAACGGAGGTTCCTGTCGGGGTAAACAATAAAGTCTTTCTCAGGTGTTTCGGTGGCCAAATGTTCTAGAAACTGGCCAAATGTCTTTTCGATTAATTCCATAACTTTCTTAAGAGGTATATTAGTTTGCCGATCTGGTTAGGTTACCGCCAGAATTAAAATGGAGCATATACCACCGCCAGAATTTTTGCTGGTGATTCATTTGCTGCCTTTACGTGATGATTAACTACGGAATCATAGTAGATACTGTCGCCTTCGGAGAGCTTATAAACTTCACGTCCGTAGAAAATTTCAATTTTACCGGTTAAAACATAGATGAACTCCTCACCCTCATGAGATGACGGAGCAAAATCAGAACTCATAGCCGGGTTGATATCAACTATAAAAGGTTCCATATGACGGCCCGATTTATCACTGGCCATTGCATAAAAATCGAGATCAAGACGGGAGGTACTGTTTTTGTTTGAGAAGCTTATTCCTTTTTTTTCGTCACCATTCCGGGTGAGAATGGGTCCGATTTGATCCATATCGTCGAGAAAGGTTCCCAACCTGACGCCTAATGCACGGGCGACTTTAATCAAATGACCCAATGAGGGTATTGCCTCGTTTTCTTCAATTTTAGACATCATCCCTGGCGTAAATCCGCAACGTTCAGCTAATTCCGCGATTGTTATATTCTTCTGATTACGTATGGCTGTGATTTTTTCACCTACATTTTTAATTGCGCTCATGTTTCTTAAATATGATTCCGGTTTGCAACAAAAATAGTGGTTTTGCTTTGAATTTAACAGCAAATTAAACGATTCTTAAAAAATCCTTTAAAGATTTATGCAATTAAGATTATTCAGCGTATACTAGGTACCAATGAGGCGTAAAGAATTATCTGCATTTATTAATCAGATAATTTTTAAATGATCTATTGAATTTCTAAATAGCTGACTAATTTTTTTAAAATTTGATTTTTTCACTTTGTTATACGTTGGAACTGAATAGATATTGATGCCAGTTAGGTCGAAATCGCAAGAAGAATAGTATGAAAGATGTTTCAGATTACCTATACAGGTGACCATATCTCCCTTTTTAAAATTACTTACCTGATCATACAGCGATTCATCGTATTTGAAATCGGAATAGAAAGATTCCTGAATCATGTTAAGCTCATGTAAGTAATGGCTTACAATCCTGATCTCAATATTCAGAACAGAAGGTTCAATTCCGTTGATTTTACCCGAAATCTCAAAAGATTTATCCAAAAGCACTGTTTTAAAATACTCCTCCCGCTGTGCAGGTGTCATGCCGAATTTATTCCTTACAAATTTGACGAGCGGGTGATTTGATGATTCTGTAATATGCTGTATCATAACGTAAAATGATAATGTTAAATTTTGTTCACTTCGGCTTACTTCAACTTTGCTCAGGAACCAAAATCAATGACATTTAGTTAACATATTTCGTCTTCGAACTTCTTATATCTGCAGATCCTATATTGAAAACCTCATCAAATGTATTTGCGATTAAAAAGTTGTTTTTAAACCTAATTAATCTATTCCTGACTTGTTTGGATACTTCATTAAAAATACTACCCTGATTTCCATCATTTTCAGAAAATAATGTACGGTGAATAGGCCGAATAATGTATTCGATACCTTGATTTGTAAGTATGAAAATTGCGTCTGCAGCAAGTACAATCACTTCTGTCATGTTTGGCAAATCCTTATAAAATCCCAGATACTTACCTAAATTGTTAAATTGCGCTTCAAAGAAAATGTGTGTAGTAACTTCCTTACCGTATTTGTCACGATGTTTAACGAATTTGTAGTCCTCCCTTTGATTCTGCTGAATTAATTCTTCAATTGTCATAATATTCCGTTTAAGATTCATTGTCTTATATTACTTAATAATTCTATTTGCTAAGGATTACAAAAATGCGTTGTTGACCTGCAAAAACGTTACAGATTTTTCGTATTATATTACATGATTTCACTTTTATACCTTCCGGACATATGTCCATATGTGGAATCTGATCAACAGATTTTTGTTGCAGGGCTGATGAACACGTTCAAATTACTGAAGTTTCTATGTTATGCAAGTCGTACTAATCCGGTAGTTCTTAAATCCATAGTAAAATTATTTGCTGTCAGATTTAATAAAAAAACTAAATTTGCTGATTATCCATAATCAAATGGATGAAGCATTCCGCATATTCGGTTTGTGTTCAGCCTTTTATGTAAATTTCTGTTAATGCCTTTATTTTCGAGTAATAAACCTGTATTCGCCGCCTTCCTGAAATTATCATTTTGGATAATTTTTCTCCTTATTATGGCAATTCCGGTAACCACCTTTGCTCAGCAACGCTTTACACTTAGCGGATACCTGCGCGATGCGACATCTGGAGAGGCACTGATCTTTGCCACCATCTATCCTGAATCACTCAAAACAGGTGTCTCAACCAATGAATATGGATTTTTCACGATCAAATTACCTGAAGGGAAATATACCATGGTATTTTCGTATGTTGGTTATCAAACGCTTAAAAAAGAGATAGTTCTTGATAAAAATTTCCAGGAAAACTTTTCACTCTCACCTATTGAAACCAGTATTGAGGAGATTACAGTTATCGGCAGACCATCAGAAAATATGGTCCGGCAAAATGAAATCGGCAGCGTACGGCTGAATGTTAAGGAGTTAAGCACAATTCCCGTTCTTTTCGGTGAACAGGATATCCTTAAAACTATTCAGCTTATGCCCGGGGTGTCGCCCGTGGGTGAAGGAAATTCAGGATTTTATGTCCGCGGAGGAAATCCTGACCAGAATCTTATTTTATTGGATGATGCACCTGTGTTTAATCCCTCCCACCTGCTTGGTTTTTTCTCTGTTTTTAACTCCGATGCCATTCGTGACGTAAAATTATACAAGGGAGGAGTTCCTGCCCGTTATGGTGGCCGGGCTTCATCCGTGATGGATATAAGAATGAAGGAGGGGAACATGAAAGATTACAATTTTTCGGGTGGAATCGGCCTGATCTCTTCCCGATTAATGGCAGAGGGTCCGATTTCGGCCAATAAGTCTTCATTTATGCTATCCGGAAGAAGAACTTATGCCGACCTGTTTTTACCTTTATCAAAAGACGAGAAAATTAAAGATAATAAATTGTATTTCTATGACTTAAATATAAAAACGAATCTGATCATAAATAAAAACAACCGCATATTTCTTTCCGGATACTTCGGACGCGACGTACTCAAGGCAAACAACTTCGGGTTTAACTGGGGAAATAAGGCCGGATCACTCCGATGGAATCACCAGTTTTCCCCTCTCCTTTTTGCCAATACTACTCTGGTAATTAACGATTACAACTATAATACAGAAGGTAATATCGACGGACAATTCTCGCTTCAGGCAGGAATAAGCGATCTTTCGCTAAAGCAGGATTACACGCTGGCCCTGTCAAATGATCTGAGTATGATTTTTGGATTCAACTCAGTGCTTCACCATTTTAAACCGGGGGAAATCATTTCAAAGTCCA
>JBBRGI010000031.1:0-18329 GCA_038240855.1 Bacteroidales bacterium
AAATACGTATATTATAAGCTATATATCTGCAAGTTAAATAAAATTACGACAAAAACATGTTTTAAAACATGTAACTTTCAATTCGTAAGCAGAAGTCGAATATTTAAAACATATCTTAACATATCTCACGGATAAAAGCAAAAGCTTATTTTAAACAAAACACCTTTATTTAAAAGTGTTTAAACCCATTTTAGTGATCAAAACCACGCGATTGAAAAATACTTATATATCATAGGTTATCTTCCAAAAAACCATTTTCTTTGCATTGTTATTACAAATTGAAAGTAAACAAATAAAAACATTAAAAAATGAAATCGATTAATCGCGTTATGGGAAGAGCAATTCTAATTTTCGGATTTTTTATCGTAATCTGTCACGTTATTGATACGGGAAATGCCAGGGCAGCAGAAAACGAAAATTTCACCATTACCGCAGCCGAAAATTCAGTAAATTCATCAGCTTGGAATCTCAGATATGCTGAATCAGAAAACGCTTTTACCATCACTGTGGCTGATAAAAATGGTGAAAAGGTTTATAACGTATGTAGCAAGTTTTTTGAAGTCGCCTATATTATGAATAAAACCGGATTTGGAGCCCGAATGATTAAACCCGGTAAGGCGCAGGTTCCGTTTCAGATACTCGAAAAAATAATCAATTTAGACGAACTAAGCAACCAAAAAATAATCAGCGATGGTCAGGTCAGCAATGAATCAGCACTTAATCTGATTGCAGGATATCTCCCTGATTTGATCAATGACAATTATAAGCATCTGCTGCACTAATTATTAAATATTAAAAATAAATCAAGCCATCCCAAAAAAGGATGGCTTTTTTAGTGAAAGTTCATTTAAGGTTTTTAATTTTGTATCAAATCTAATCTGCCATCATGCTTGACATCTTATACAACCGACGGAGCACCCGCAAATTCCTGAACCAAAAAATTGAAGATGACAAGATAAAAAAACTTCTTACTGCTGCCTTACTTGCACCCTCATCGAAAGGGAGCAGACCATGGGAGTTTATAATTGTAACTGAGCCGGAACTGTTAACGGTACTGGCTGCTGCGAAACCACACGGAGCGTCACTTCTTAAACATGCTCCGCTCGCGATAATCATAGTGGGAGATAAAACAAAAAGTGATGTCTGGATTGAAGACTGTTCCATTGCCTCGGTATTCGTGCAGCTCGAAGCTGAAGCCCTCGGACTAGGATCATGCTGGGTACAGATCAATCGCCGGTATTATAACGACGAAATTACCTCCAATGAATATATTCACCAACATTTCAATATCCCTGACAGACTGGAAGTTCTTTCGGTGGTCGGTATCGGGTATAAGGCTTCTGAACGACCTCCGCTTTCCAATTGCGATATATTGTGGGACAAAGTTTCGGTCAACCGTTACAATACCTGACAATCCCGAAGAAAAAACCCGGTTAAACAATTAAGCGAATTCCGCTGCCGCGATCTGCAGCTTAATTCTGACCATTTTATAACTAACTTTTTCAGGCATAATGAAAATATTGCGAAAGAAATCTATATTTGAGTAAGTAAAAATAAATTGAGATGGCGCTTAGAAATCAACTTGACGATACTGATTTACATATCCTGGACATCATTACAAAAAATGCGCGTATTCCGTTTAAGGATGTGGCAACCGAATGTGGAATATCCAGAGCCGCTGTTCACCAAAGGGTAAACAGGATGACCGAAATGGGGGTTATTACCGGTTCGGGCTATTACATCGATCCAAAAAAGGTAGATTACAGAACATGTACCTACGTGGGAATATTTCTCGAAAAAGGAGGATTGTTTCATGAGGTTGCGGATCAGCTTAACAGAATCAGTGAGATTGTTGAATGTCACTATACCACAGGGCAATATGCTATTTTCATAAAAGTGTATGCCCGCGACAATGAACACCTGAAGGAGATCCTCAGCGAAAAGATACAACGCATTCCAGGGGTGTCGAGTACCGAAACATTTATCTCTCTGGAACAGACCTTTAAACGCGAAGTACCGATTTTCTCATAAACCTGCCGAGCGCTGACGCACGGCTTCAAAAACCATAATTCCTGCTGCGACAGATACATTAAGCGACTGAATCTGTCCCAATTGCGGAATCCGGGACCATTCATCCGAAACCTTAAGCAATCCGGCTTCGATTCCCATATCTTCAGAACCAAGAATGATTGCAACGGGATCTTTCAAATTAATATCATAATAAAATTTCTCCCCTTTATCAGTTGCTGAGACGATTTTTAACCCGCTATTTTTTAAATACTTCACAACATTCAAAAGACTTTTTGTTCTGCAAACCGCGATATGATGCAACGCCCCTGCGGAGGTTTTGATTGCATCTGCATTAATTTGAGCCGATCCTTTTTCAGGTATAATAATTGCATGAACCCCGGCTACCTCAGCAGACCTGGCTATCGCCCCAAAATTGCGCACATCGGTCAATTCATCAAGAATAAGGATTAACGCTGTCTTGCCCTCCTCGTACAACCGGGGTATAATCTCTTCAATATTCTGGTAAACGATCGGCGATATAAATGCCAGAATACCCTGGTGATTTTTACGCGTTACCCGGTCAATTTTCTCGATGGGAACAAGTTGAACCGGAATTTGCATCTGATGAACAAGGTCCATGAGTTCATGATACAGCTCTCCCTGTAATCCCTTTTTTATCAAAATCTT
Organism: Bacteroidales bacterium; assembly: GCA_038240855.1. GTDB lineage: Bacteria > Bacteroidota > Bacteroidia > Bacteroidales > Prolixibacteraceae > JAAFHB01. The sequence goes on from JBBRGI010000031.1 coordinate 2,698, forward strand.
TTCAATCTCCTTACCGGAATTGATGGCTTCGATAATGGTGCGCATTCCAAAAATATAATCTGTCTTTTCCATATTTTTTCGTTCTATTATATATCTACCAGGTTCTCTTTTTTTCCCACTCCTTCAATTCTTCGTGAAGCGATTCCCATTGCTTCATTTCTGTCTCAACCTGTTTTTTACTTTCCCCATAGCGTTCAAAAAGAGAGCCATTGTCAATCGTTGATGAATCGGCCAATTTTTTATCCATGCCGGCGATTTCCTCTTCAAGTTTTGAGACCTGATATTCCGCTTCACTGATCAGTCGTTCAATACGGCTGATCATCCGGTTAATCTCCTTTCGCTCCTCAAAACTCACAGTAACCACTTCTTTGACAACCTCTTTCTTAACCTTTTTTTCGGGTGCCGAAAGTTCGAGTTCCTTTAACGACTCCATTTTCCGTTTCTGCAGAAATTCGTAAACGCCACCCAGATGCTGTCTTATTTTTTTGTGTCTGAATTCATAAACAACATTAACCAAACCATCCATAAATTCACGGTCATGCGACACGACAAGCAAAGTACCGTCAAAATTAATCAATGCCTGTTTTAACAACCCTTTTGAATGAATATCGAGGTGATTGGTAGGCTCATCCAAAACAAGGAAATTAACCGGTTCAAGTAACAAACTAATCATTGCCAGGCGGGCACGCTCCCCACCCGAGAGTACTTTTACCTTTTTGTCGGCATCCTGACCCGAAAACATAAATGCTCCCAGGATATCCCGTATTTTCGTCCGGACATCGCCCACGGCAGTCTTATCGATGGTCTCAAATGCCGTGAGTTCTTCATCCAGTCCATCGGCCTGGTTCTGAGCAAAATATCCTATTTTTACATTATGGCCGAGTTTATGTTCGCCTGTACATTCAAGTTCCTGCATAATGATTCTTGCCATCGTACTCTTGCCTTCGCCGTTTTTGCCAACAAAAGCCACACGATTGCCTCTTTCAAGTTTAAGGTCAACTCTGTCAAGAACCAGTAAATCGCCGTACCGCTTACTCACATCAATCCCTTCAAAGACAACAGTTCCTGAACGAGGCGATGGCGGAAATTTAATATTTAATGATCGGGTATCTTCTTCATCGACCTCAATACGGTCAACTTTATCAAGTTGCTTGATACGGGATTGCACCTGCACCGATTTGGTAGCCTTATACCGGAATCTCGAAATGAAATCCTCTGTATCCTGGATCATTTTCTGCTGATTGCGAAACGCAGCCATCTGCTGCTCACGCCGTTCCAGACGAAGCTCAAGATACTTGGTATAATTCACTTTATAATCGTAAATCTTTCCAAGACTGATTTCGACTGTACGATTTGTTACATTATCGAGGAAAGCCCTGTCGTGCGATACAAGTACCACGGCTCCGGCATATTCCTTCAAAAAAGTTTCGAGCCATTCAATTGACTCAATATCAAGGTGATTTGTTGGTTCGTCGAGCAAAAAAACATTTGGCTTCTTCAGCAGTATTTTTGCCAGTTCAATGCGCATGCGCCACCCGCCTGAAAATTCGGATGTTTGCCGCGTAAAATCGGACCGTTCGAAACCCAATCCAATCAAAGTCTGTTCAATATCAACATGAAAATTGGTGCCTCCCATTAACTGGAAAAGCTCGTTCGATTCATGCATTTCATCAATAATTCGATGATATTCAATAGATTCGTAATCTTCTCTGACGGAAAGTTCATTGTTGAGAAACTCAATCCGCCGCTCTAGTGCCTGAATCTCTGCAAAGGCTGTAACGGCCTCCTCCATCACTGTTCTGGAATCGGAGAGCTCCATTTGTTGCGGAAGATAACCAATTTTAATATCACGCGGAACAACGACTCGACCTGAAGTTGGAATCTGCAATCCGGCAAATATTTTAAGTAAGGTTGATTTGCCAGCGCCATTTCTTCCTGCCAGACCAATACGATCGCGTGGATTTACAATAAAATTTACATGCTTAAAAAGCTCAAAACCGCCAAATTCGACGTACAATTCTTCTACTGAAACACTCATGATTTACAAACACATACAAGGATAAATACCCTTTTGGATTACCCGTCAATCACTACGAAGGGATAAATTCCAAAAATATTTTAAAAGTCGCTGCAAAGATACAAGAATTTGCAGCGTGACAGGGAATTATTTTTTCGACCATTACTTGCGACAAAACAGGAAGATCTGAAACAAAGCATTCTGATGCAGAATCAATTTATATCTTTGCACAAATTTCAAATATAACGTTTTGGGAAGAGGAAATAAACCATTGCCGTTTTACGAAAAAGCGGAAATCATCGATATCGGTTCAGAAGGAAAGGCTATCGCTAAGGTTGATGGGATTGTGGTGTTTACCACACATGTGATCCCCGGAGACATAGTTGATCTCCAGGTAATTAAAAAAAGAGAGAAATACCAGGAGGCGAAAGTGGTGAAAATTCATACCAATTCGCCTGATCGTATCCCTGCCTTTTGTGAACATTTTGAAGTATGCGGAGGATGTAAATGGCAATACCTCCCTTACGAGAAGCAGCTTCATTATAAACAGAAACAGGTTTTTGATCAGCTCAAAAGAATTGGGAAAGTAGTGTTGCCTGAGATATTGCCCATTAAAGGATCAGCTAATTCGACCTTTTACAGGAATAAACTGGAGTTTACCTTCTCGAACCGTCGCTGGCTCACACTTGAGGAAGTGCGTTCAGGAGCACTTTTCGGAGACATGAACGTTTTGGGTTTTCATGTGCAGGGCATGTTCGATAAGGTATTGAATATCAATAAATGCTGGTTGCAACCAGATCCGTCAAATGCGATCAGGAATTCGGTCAAGGATTATGCGATTGCCAATTACCTCGCATTCTACGACTTGCGGAATAAGGAAGGGCTCCTTCGTAACCTGATTATACGGTCAACGAGTACAGGCGAAGTGATGGTAATTGTGAATTTTTTCCGCGATGACACCGAAAAAAGGGAATCTTTACTGCAGTTCGTTGCCGATAAATTTCCTGAAATTACCTCGTTGCTTTATGTGATTAATAAAAAAGGAAACGATACGATTACCGATCAGAATATCCATGTATTTAAAGGACGAGACCATATCTTCGAAGAAATGGAAGGGCTTAAATTCATTATCGGACCCAAATCCTTTTATCAAACCAATTCGGATCAGGCTCATGAATTATATAAGGTTGCACGCGATTTTGCCTCCCTTACAGGAACTGAAGTAGTTTATGATCTTTACACGGGAACAGGCACAATCGCCTGCTTTGTGGCCGCGCAAGCAGGTAAAGTAATTGGCATTGAATATGTTCCTGAGGCGATAACGGATGCAAAAATCAATTCCGAAAATAACGGAATTGCGAATACACTCTTTTTCGCAGGGGATATGAAAAATATTTTTACAACTGATTTTATTGAGGAACATGGTCATCCCGATGTGATTATTACTGATCCTCCCCGGGCAGGAATGCACGAGGATGTGATTAGTGCCATTTTATTTGCGGCACCTGAACGAATAGTATATGTAAGCTGTAATCCGGCTACACAGGCACGGGACATTGGTTTGCTCAGTCACAATTATACGGTGACAAAAGTACAACCCGTGGATATGTTTCCGCATACTCACCACGTTGAGAATGTTGTACTGCTTGAGAAGAGTACAGAAATTGAAATTGCAAGAGGCTAAAGATAAGCTCTTTGGACTTTAACCTCAATCCTGCTGTGATAAGTCTTGTTTCACGCCAAGACGCTAAGACCGCAAAGAGTTAACAGATTAAATTTTAATGCTTTGCGTTCTTTGCGACTTTGCGGGAAATTATTCAAAACCTTTTTAGAGGAGAAACAAGCCTTTACAACCCCTCCTTTAACATTCATCAAATTTACCTATACCTTTTTGCTGGTTTTTAGTCCAATAAGTGTGTACAACGGACAAAAACTGATGAAACTTGTAATTAAGAAGATGACGGCAAAGACCATCAAAACAATAGCCAGTGTTCCGCTAATAACTCCAGTAAAATAAAGTACCGCAATAATTGCAGCAATAATAACGCGGATTATTTTATCGACCGTACCCATGTTCTTTTTCATACTCTAAAATTTCAACTTATTTATATTAAGCTAAGAAGAAGAAACAAAGAACTGAATAAAAAGTTGTTGAAGAACAGATTTAATGTGAAAAAGAGATTGGAAAACTATGGCTTCGATAATTTATCATTCGACTCAAATTCGTTCACAATTTAATAAATTACTTCCTTACTCATCCTCCCTCTCAATTTTCTCATGCCTTGCAAATACAGACATAAATCGTCCGGGAACGGGAGTCTCATAACGGACTTCATCACCCGTAACAGGATGGTTAAAAGCCAGAACCCGTGCATGAAGACAAGTCCGTCCGATAAGATTAGTTTTTGCACCATATTTTTTGTCTCCGACAACCGGGTACCCCAGGTCCTTCATATGAACCCTGATCTGGTTTTTACGACCAGTCTCGAGTTTGAGTTCGACAAGGGTGATAAAATCACCACGCCTCAGTACCTTATAATGGGTAATCGCCTCATCCCCTTCACCCGGAACTTTTGTTGAATACATGATCAATGCCTTATTCTCCTTCAGGAATGAACGGATTGTACCCTCATTATTTTCCACCACGCCTTCAACCACGGCGACATATGTCCTTTCAATCACCACCTCCTGCCACGCGCGTTGCATTACAGATTGCACTTCTTCGCTTTTGGCAAACATCATAATACCCGAGGTATCGCGATCAAGCCTGTGGACCACGAATATTCGGTTGTTCGGATTCTCACGTTTCACATGTCCGCTCAGAAGACTATAGGTTGTGAGCAATTTCTCTTTTGCAGTTGCAATGGAAAGCATTCCGGCCTCCTTCTCTATCACAATAATATAAGGATCTTCAAAAAGAATTCGCAAACCCTTGTATTTAATCTCTTCGGGAATCTTCCCCATCGTAATAGTTACCTTTTGTCCCGATAAGACCGGATAATCAAACTGTGTTATGGTATGATGATCGACAGCCACCTGCCGATGGGCCAGCAATGCCTTAACGGTTGTCCTGCTTTTCCCTTTAAGCTGGTCAATTAGAAATTTCAGCAATTCGGTATTTGATTTAACGTCTAACTGGATCTGCTTTGGTGCTGTTCCTTTTTCGGAAGACGAGGGTTTTTGTTCCATAATATAATGATTTTAATTCTTTAATTACTAATGATATACCTTTTCGAGCAGAAATGAATCCACCTTCTCTGTATAATTGAATCTTGTTGACTCCAGCAGATCGAGATACGCTCTTACAATCCCTGAGCTCACGCTTCCGGGATTTTTCGCAACGAACGACTCAAAGCCAAGTTTAGCGTTATCGTCAAGGTGATTGGTTTCTGAATCGAACACCCGCGAATTTTCCATCCCGGTCAGAAATGCGCCAAGGCATTGTGTATATTGATCCTGTGCCATCCTGATAGCAATAAAATCGGGATACTTCGAAACAAAGTTCTCCCACACCAGAATACGGGAAACTATCGAATCGACGGGGATCAGAATCAAACCGTCTTCCGCGAAAGGTGCCTGCTGCTCTTTAATGCATAGGGTGAGGTATTCACGATAGGCCAATGAAAGTCCGGACCCATAATTTTCAGATAAGAATTCCAGCCTGGGTTCAATATAAGATATCCCTTCCGATGATTTAAGAAGAATTCCATACGAAGCAAGGTGTGTATTTATTTGATTTAAACCATTCTCTGATGATGATTTCGAGAGCTGTGTACTGAAACTTTCATTGTTTTCGGGATAATTCGCTGCTACATTGTTATAAAAGTCATTAAAAACAACAAACATCGAATCACGTGTCAGGGTATCGGCTACACAGTTTCTGAAGACAATTCCGGCCAAATTTAGCGAATTAAGATCTCCCGGATCCAGCTTCTCGAGCACCAAACGGAAATCATTGGGATTTGTCAACCTTATCTCTGCCACTTCCTGCAGATCGATAACCGGAACATTGTCGACAACAGGTTTGCCATCAACGTTTTTTGTCTGCTGAAAATTACAGGAAAAAACTACACTACCGATCAGCATAATGATAATATAACGCATTTTAACTGTATTAGTACAAATAAGTTTCCATATAAAAATTTTGTGCTCGAATTTATTTTGAACCACGAATGAGCATACATTTAGACCCCGGGGGATCGGTAAATAATTTAGGATTTCGGAGGACTAATATACTGAATCAATCCGGGACTTTAAACGGTTGTATTTGAAAAAACCGTATGTGGAATTTATCCGGACTGAGATTGGTGACTTGCAACCGGCAACTCTTCACAGGCAGATAGTTGTGTTTTTTAACATGAAATAGACACACGAAAGGCCATCCCTTGTGGGATAGCCTCTTGTATAAATTTAAATATCGTAAGACCGCAATTATAAGCGTGCTTTAATCGCAGCCGTTTCCTTTTCGAAACCCGGCTTTTCGAGCAAGGCAAACATATTTTTTTTGTAAGCTTCAACTCCGGGCTGGTCAAATGGATTGACATCCAAAATATAGCCACTTATTCCACAGGCTATTTCAAAGAAATAGATCAATTGCCCCAGGTAATACTCGTTCAATTGCGGAATGTTGATCTTCATATTGGGAACTCCTCCGTCAACATGGGCAATCATAGTTCCGAGTTCAGCCATTTTGTTTATGTTGTCGATCCTTCTGCCGGCAAGGAAATTGAGTTTGTCCAGATCAGCTTTGTCTTCAGGAACTAAAACCTCGTTATTTACATTTTCAACAGAAAGCACGGTTTCGAACAGAATGCGCTCACCTTCCTGGATATATTGACCCATTGAATGCAAATCGCTTGAAAAATCGACACTTGCAGGGAAAATTCCTTTTGACTCTTTTCCTTCACTTTCACCATAAAGTTGTTTCCACCATTCGGCAAAGAAGTGTAATTTAGGGTTGTAGTTAACCATAATTTCCACTTTTTTCCCTGTTTTGTACAACGCATTTCGTGCGGCGGCATACTGCGCAGCGATATTTTCTTCAAATGGGACATCTACCCCGCAGGCAATCTCCATCGACTTTGCACCACTGACCAGTTCGCGGACATTGAATCCGGCGATGGCAATAGCGATCAGACCCACTGGTGTTAAAACGGAATACCGGCCACCAATGTCATCGGGGATTACAAACGTTTTATAGCCTTCTTCGGCGGCAAGTGTACGCAATGCACCACGTTCAGCATCGGTTATCGCAATAATCCTCTTGCGCGCTTCTTCAACACCGTATCTGTCTTCAAGGTCTTGTTTTAAAAGGCGGAAGGCAAGTGCAGGTTCGGTTGTGGTTCCCGATTTTGAAATAATGGCACATGCCCATTCTTTTGTATCGAGCAGATCACGTAATTCGAAAAGATAGTCCTCGCTGATATTCTGACCGGCAAAAAGTACGATCGGTGCTTCGAAACTTCCCTTGATATGGGAAAATGAGTCGGACAATGCATCAATTACTGCCTTACTTCCAAGATAAGAGCCTCCAATTCCGATTACGACAAATACTTCGAGGTGTTTTGATTGCAACTTTAGTGCAACTTTTTCAACTTCATCGAGTGTGGCTTCTGAAATTGAAGACGGAAGGTCTACCCATCCCAGGAAATCGTTTCCTTTTCCGGTTTTTTCATGCAGTGCAATATTCTGTTGCTCAGCAATTTTCTTGTACGCTACAATTTCGTCATGGGTCACAAAATCATAGACTTTGTCCAGTTTTAAAGTAATACTTGTCATAAAGAAAATATATAAATTAACGCAGATGTTCTGTTAGCAACCGGATCTCAATTGCCGGTGAAATGTTTTCGTAAATAATATTATAGACTGAGTCAGTAATCGGCATATTGATATGATACTGAAGATTAAGCTCTTTAATACTTTTAGTTGCATAATAACCCTCGGCAATCATATCCATTTCAAGCATTGCTGACCGCACAGTATAGCCTTTCCCAATCATGGTTCCAAATGTGCGATTACGCGAGAACTGTGAATATCCTGTCACGAGCAGGTCGCCAAGGTAGGCTGAGGATTTAATATCGCGGGTTATGGGATGGACGGTATCAACAAACCTTTTAATCTCCTGGATGGCATTTGACATTAAAACTGCCTGAAAATTATCTCCGTAGCGAAGTCCATGCGAAATTCCGGCGGCAATGGCCATGATATTTTTCAGAACAGCAGAATACTCTGTTCCCCAGATATCGTCTGAGATATGAGTCCGAATGGAAGGACTTTCGAGTAACATGGCAAATTGCCTGGCACGCCTTACATCGGGACTGGCAATGGTTAGATAAGATAACAGGTCACGGGCAACCTCCTCAGCGTGGCATGGTCCCGCAATCACCCCAAACTGATCGAATGGCAAATCGTAAAACTCGTGAAAAAATTCACCAACCACAAGGTTCTCCTCAGGAATGATTCCTTTAATGGCCGATATAACAAAACGTTCGCCAAAATCGACAGTAAGATGTGTAAGCGCATCCTTTAGAAAGGCAGATGGGGTAACAAAGACCAGGATATCAGATTCCCCGACTATTTTATTAATGTCGGTATAGAAATTAATCCGCGACATGTCAAACTCTACCGATCGCAGGTAATTTGGATTATGTCTGAACCTCTTAAAAAGTTCGACATTCTCCTCCTTGCGAATGTACCAGTTTAGTTCCGGCACATTATGAATTAATATCTTGGCCAGCGCTGTGGCCCAGCTTCCGCTGCCAATAATTGCTACCCGGCTCTTCTCGTTAATTTCAGTCATTTACTGACAACTTAATTTAACCAATTTGAAACATCGTTTGCTGTAGGATTTGCTAATCCCATCTGGTTTTTTTTATTGAAACCACATAAATCATTAAATAATTTACCCGGTTTCACCTCTTTGAGTTGAGCGACTTTTTTATAGCCCATCTTAATCAGTACTTCTATCCATTCGGATGGAATTCCCAATTCAAGATACTTCCCGGCAGGATCTTCATCGGCCCTTTTTTCAGGCTTCATCTGAGGAAACAGTAGTACATCCTGAATTGATACTGAATTGGTCATCAACATGGCAAGACGGTCAATTCCGATTCCCATTCCTGAAGTGGGTGGCATACCGTATTCAAGGGCACGCACAAAATCCATGTCAATAAACATCGCCTCAATATCGCCTTTTGCTGACAGGCGGAGCTGTTCCTGAAATCGTTCGAGCTGATCGATAGGGTCATTCAGCTCAGAATAGGCGTTACAAAGTTCTTTCCCGTTCACCATTAATTCAAAACGTTCTGTAAGATCGGGATTGGTGCGGTGCTTCTTGCAAAGCGGCGACATCTCAACAGGGTAATCGGTAATAAATGTTGGCTGAATGTAATGACCTTCACATTTCTCACCAAAAATCTCATCAATCATTTTCCCCTTTCCCATGGTGTTATCACATTCTACACCAATCTGTTGACAAACTTCGCGCAGTGCATCTTCATCCATACCCGAAATATCAAAACCTGTATGTTCCCTGATGGCCTCGAACATGGTTATCCGTTTGTAAGGACGTTTGAAATCAATTTCCTTTTCGCCTACCGGAATTAGGGTCTTACCATGCAGAGCAAGCGCTACCCGCTCTATCATCTCTTCTGTAAAATCCATCATCCAGTTGTAATCCTTGTAGGCCACGTAGATCTCCATCACGGTAAATTCAGGATTATGTGTGCGGTCCATCCCTTCGTTGCGAAAATCTTTCGAAAATTCATATACCCCCTCGAATCCGCCTACAATTAATCGTTTTAAATACAATTCATTAGCCACACGCAGGTAGAGCGGCATATTGAGTGCATTGTGATGAGTGATAAACGGACGCGCAGCAGCACCTCCCGGGATGGGCTGTAAAATGGGTGTTTCCACCTCTACATAACCCCGCTCATTAAACATCTCGCGCATCTGGTTAATCATTTTTGTCCTCTTAAGGAACACCTCCTTTACATGAGGATTCACAATCAGGTCAAGATACCGTTGGCGATAACGTTGTTCGGGATCAGTAAAAGCATCGAATGTTTTACCTTCCTTTTCCTTGACAACAGGTAAGGGTCTGATTGATTTACTTAATATCTCAAACTCCCTGACATGAATGGTGGTCTCACCCATCTGGGTTATAAATACATACCCTTTCACCCCTATGATATCCCCGATGTCGAGCAACTTCTTAAAAACGTCGTTATATAAGATTTTATCCTCTGCGGGGCAGATTTCATCACGACTGACATAAATCTGGATCCTTCCGGTCTCGTCCTGTAGCTCGCCAAACGAGGCTTTACCCATGATGCGCCGGCTCATCAGCCTTCCTGCAAATATAACTTCTTGAAAATTGGCAATTTCGGGATTGAAAGTAGTGAGAATCTTATTCGCGGTTGTGTTGATTTTGAATTCATTCGCCGGATATGGATTGATCCCAAGATTGCGAAGCTTCTGCAATGAACTGCGGCGGATAAGTTCCTGCTCACTTAATTCTATATTACTCATTTCAAATATTTACCTTCTGTTTTTCGAATATTAATCGCAAAGGTACAAAAAGATATCGTGTGGGGAATGTTTACTTTTTAGTATATTTGGAGAAATATTGAGAACTGAAGCCGTATTAAGAAATCTATATGCAAAAATCGTGGAGAATCAAAAAACCTGCTGAAATTAACGATCTTAAACACTTGTCTGCAGCCCTGAGTGTAGACATGGCGATAGCCAATTTACTGATACAGCGAGGTATTAAGACATTTTCCGACGCCCGATCATTTTTCCGTCCCCGGCTCACAGATCTTCACGATCCATTCCTGATGAAGGATATGGATAAAGCAGTCGCTCGTGTCAAAAAAGCAATTGACAAGGATGAAAAAGTGATGATCTATGGCGACTATGACGTTGACGGCACGACATCTGTAGCGCTAATGTACTCATTTCTAAGGAGCAGGCTCACAAATCTGGACTATTATATCCCCGACCGCTATATGGAGGGCTATGGGATATCCCGACTCAGTATCGAATATGCAGCTCAAAACAACATCACATTGGTTATTGCACTGGATTGCGGAATTAAGGCAGTGGATAAAATTGCCTACGCCAACGAATTAGGTATCGATTTTATCATCTGTGACCACCATAATTCGGATGATAAAATTCCCGAGGCCGTAGCTGTTCTGGATCCGAAACAGCCCGATTGTTCATATCCGTTTAAAGACTTATCAGGTTGCGGCGTTGGGTTTAAACTCATTCAGGCATTTTGTATCAGCCAGGAAATCCCTGAGGAAGTTGCCTTCGGCTATCTTGATCTGGTTGTTGTAAGTATTGCCTCAGATATTGTTCCCTTAACGGGCGAAAATCGTGTTTTAGCCTATTATGGATTGCAGAAACTGAATTCAAATCCTTCAACAGGACTCAAAACAATTATAAAATATGCCGGGATGACCGGTGAAATCAAAATCAACGATATCGTTTTTAAAATCGGGCCACGATTAAATGCATCGGGAAGGATCGAACATGGCAAAAAATCGGTTGCCATCCTTCTTGCAGAAGATGCAAAAGAGCTTGAAGATCTTGGAATTGAGATTAATTCATACAATGAAATCCGGAAAACACTCGATCGCGACATTACACAGGAAGCCCTGGATATTATTGAAAAAAGCCAGTTTTACGAAGGGCGCGTATCGACCGTAATTTACAACCGCGACTGGCATAAAGGAGTGGTCGGAATTGTTGCCTCGCGGCTTACAGAATATTACTACAGGCCAACAGTGGTTCTGACCGAATCAAACGGTCTTGCCACAGGTTCGGCACGATCGGTAGGTGAATTTGATCTTTATGAAGCCATTAGTGCCTGCGCCGATTTGCTCGAGTCGTATGGCGGTCATATGTATGCAGCCGGTCTTTCGATGAAACTTGAGAATGTGGCAGAGTTTTCCCGAAGATTCGAGCAGGTGGTAAGAAATTCAATAACGAAAGATCAAATGAAACAAACTATTGAGATTGACGCAAAAATTTCATTATCCGACCTTTCCTCAAAATTTCTACGCTTGCTAAATCAGTTCGAACCTTACGGACCGCATAATATGATGCCAACTTTTCTGACCGAAAACGTTTTTGACTACGGAACCAGTCGTCTGGTGGGTAAAAATAACGAGCATCTGAAGCTCGATCTGATGGAAGCCAATCGCTCGTCGGCTGTTTTTTCAGGAATTGCTTTTTCGCAGTCGGAACATATGGAGATGATTCAAAAGTCACTTCCATTTGATATTTGTTACACCGTAACTGAAAATGAATATCGTGGTAAAACCTATATGCAACTTAATGTAAGGGACATAAAATACCGCCACGATGAAAGTGAAAACTAATTAACAATTTATATATCACACTATATTATGTGCGAGGTACTCAAAGGTGGAGGTTCAATAGAAAATCTTGATAAGATTGCCAGAACTTTCCTTGAATATGTAAAACAATTTAAATGAAGTGGTATCGTCTGAATTAACCGCCATAAAATACCGTCTAAAGGAAAACCTGAGAAGGACGCTTCCCGGAGAAAAAGCCCATCGATTGCTCTTGCCACCGGGACGCGAGCTGATCCCCGCAGTTGACAAAAGCACAATTATACAAAGTAGTGTCCTGCTGTTGCTTTTCCCTTATCATGGGCAGTTGAGCACTTGTTTGATCCGTCGTCCTGCTACAATGCGGACACATGGCGGACAGATCGCTTTTCCCGGAGGAAGGTATGAACCTTCGGATAAAGATTTAACCGAGACTGCTCTGCGCGAATCCAACGAAGAGATAGGTGTCAATTTTAATCAGGTCGAAATATTAGGCGGCCTCACCCCCTTATATGTGCAGGTAAGTAATTTTATAATCAATCCATTTATAGGATGGAGTGATACAAAACCTGATTTTAAAATTGACAGCCAGGAAGTTAAAGAATTGTTTACAGTACCTGTCGAATCGTTAATTAATCACGCTTCATTTCAGGTTCAGGAGGTTACGACAATTCATAGTACATTCGGAGCACCGGGATTTTACTGCGATCAGCTATTTATTTGGGGTGCTACGGCCATGATTATCTCGGAATTTAATGAAATCTATAAATCATAACTTAATCCGGTCACGCCTTATTAACTTTCAAACAGAGGCATTGCTACCTTTTTAGTCATAAAAGGTCCAGGACAATCCAAATGAAGCAGCGGCCACCTGAGCAGCATAACCCGGTGTTGTATAATACCCGCCCTGAACAATCATTGTGCCCATATTTGAATACTTCACATAGAATCGTGTCCGCTTGATTTTCAGATTAATAAACGCATCAAGCCAGGGATAATTTCCGATTTTCTCCTTTTGTTGCACATAAAACATTCCAAGGGCCGGACTGTAATAGTCTGCATAATATTCTGTATCATAACGCAAATCAAAGCCTATGTTAAAAGTAAGCACCTTTGAAAGAACACCCTCTAAATAAATGGTATTCCTGGTAGAAATTTCCGGTACATGCATATAAATTTCAGTGGTCGATTTTTGATACATTACCGTATTTTGAATATTTAACCCTCCGAATTTAAAATCCTTTTTCAGAAAAACCTGGGCCACGGAAAACTCAGAGCCTGCCTGAGCGGGGAGTGAGGCAGCGTTCCAATACAGATAGTTGTTAATAATGGAGTACTTAAACCCTGCTTTAAACCGCCGGAAAGGGTTATCATATACAGCACCCAGTTTTAATTCATAGGTCTTATTAAAATTATTTTCCCATTTAAAGTGATTGGAATAGAAATGGTTATAAAAATAATCAGGAGTTGTATTTGACATACCCACCGTAATTTTGATATACGAGGTATCCTTCGACGTTCGGATCGGCTTTTCAATTTGTCCCGAAAGGTCAAAATCTGCAAAACGATATCCCAGAATATAATACCTGCTTGAGGCATTATAATTCCAGAACCTCCCTTCGGTTCTGAATATAGACCCGCCCACAAAGGTATTGGTCAGTTTATCAGACCGGGTAAGCCCCAAAGGTGGTTGCATGAAACCAGGTGTATATATTAGTTTTTCCCTTGGGATGTAGACGTTAATCAGGTCATTCCCGATATAGGCTTGCTTGCCAAAGGTGTATTTCCGGTCAGGGGCCTCCACCGCTTTGATATAGAACATATTGGTAACACGTTTCATTCCCGATTTATCCTGGGTTGAGGGCAATGTTGCAGTACCCGCTATCCCTTTAATATTGGGAACATGTTCGTTTCCATAAAAATAAACCTGTCCTCTTGATGAATAATCAGGATCACCAGAACCGGAATAATCGAAAGAAGGGTTAGGTTCAACCTCTTTAAAAAATCGTGAATTGTCTGTAAATTCAACGGTATGCATTAAGGCAAAACGCGTGATAAATTTTTGAAATTCCTCCTTGTTTTCCTGAACCTTGATCCATTTGCCAAATTTATACTGGTGTGAAAGTACACCATACGAATTTTTAGTTTCGGCCGATGTTCCCTCAAACCATACAGGCAGATTTTCAGGTTTTAAATCGGGGTTTTCAATATCGGTGGGAAAGAGAAGTCCTCCGTTTTCCTGGTTTGTAAATTTATTCTTGCCGAGTATAAACCACAGGTCGTACCTGTCGGGATTATAACTGGCGAAAAAATTTAGACTATTATCCTTGGCTTCCTGGTTCAGGTATTTTCCCTGTGAAGAAATGGAACTGTACGAAAAACCAAAATTTAATGATGGTTTGATGTTTTGAGTATGGAAGACATTCAACCATGATTCGCCTTTCGGTCTGTTGCTGAACCACTGCCCGTACTCGAGTAATGTAAAAGGTTTGGTCGTATTATAGAACTGGATATCTTTGGGCCACTTTCCGTAATCCTTTAAATTTTTCAAAAACAGGAATTCTCCCGGATCAGATGACCGTTCAAAATAATCGTTACTTTGGGCTGAAGCACCTAAATTTCCGAGTGTTTGCACCGATATAGATTTCTTCAATAGCGGATTATAGGTCTGATAATCCACAAAACCAGTATCAAGTACTGTTTCCTTCAGTTGTGAATAGCCATTTTGCAATTTAAAAGCCTTCATTTTGAACACAACTGTGTCTTTTTCGGCTTTTTCACCCCCTTCTTCCTGGGTGTTGTTTTCCGACCCGGATCTCTGGGCGGGAGAACCATTGCCAAATTCGCGGTTTTGCGCATAGGTTAAGCCTGATGCAGAGCAAATGGCGATTATTAAAAGTTGTTTTAACAGAATATTCATCGGTTGCAAAGATAGACAATTCGGCAATTCTGCAATTCCTTTTCTCCTGGAATCAGAGTGATAGTTTGACTTGTTCATGTCCTGGTGGAATCAGAGTGATAGTTTGACTTGTTCATGTCCTGGACAAGTCAAACTATCACTATAACTTGGGTTTGCAACCGCTTGAAGGGTTCGTAAAATTCGTCCTGATTCGTGTAATTCGCATAACAAAAACCCCGGACTCAATAAAGAATCCGGGGTTAATTTAAGGTTGGCGGCGGCCTACTCTCCCACTTTACGCAGTACCATCGGCGCTGTCGGGCTTAACTTCTCTGTTCGGAATGGGAAGAGG
>JBBRGI010000032.1:0-17778 GCA_038240855.1 Bacteroidales bacterium
CTTTGCCATCGAACCACCGATCAGCCCAAGTCCAATTACTGCAAGTTTCATTTGATCATCGATTAATTTATTTGTAAAAAAAGAGGTCTCCGAATTCGGAGACCTCTTTTGATTTAATATTGTTGTGACAATACTTTACCGATTAGTCTCCGTGCGAAGGCCAAGATAACCAAACCAAAAGTAAAAAGTACTGCTATTCATCTGTATCAATCTGTTTTTATTCGCGACAAAAATATAAATAATAATTACAAATAAAAGGATTGAGAGGGTATTTTGTTCAAAAATATGATTTTTGTCAGTTTCAGGACCCAGTATGAAAGTAAATCGCTGTGATGTTTGTTGTGGGTAATTAAAATTCAGCATCTTATAATTGGCTGCTGGCAACTGGCATTATAAAAATCCGGAAATTGCATCCGCACTAAATCTTCGAAAAGAACAACTTATTTAATTTGTAATTCGGGATAATTCTCGTAATTGACACTAATGTTTTGATAAGTTTTCTGATTGGTAAGCAGTTACGAACATTAAAAGATAAACTCTCTGATTCAACGATAAAATTAGTATTTACCCGGCAGTTAATTAATGAACTAAAAATAGTAACAGCCAGACCAAAGTTAGTAAAGTAGATATTCAATCTTTACTCAAGCATGGTAGGACATCAATGTGTCTTTAAGTATATTAATAATACTTTCCTTAAAAGAATCAGGCGATACCACCCTGACGGAACTTCCAAAGGATAGCAGCAGTTTTGATAACTCATAATTGGGAATAACCCGAATCGTCATTGTCCATTCGTCCAAATTAAAGGTCGGACCTTTTTGCGACGGGTGAATGGGTTTTGTCCTCATATAAGGAACTATTTCGGGAGCAAGCCACAATTTTATTTCGGTTAATGGTTCGTTTTCCATTCGGGTAACACCAATGATATCGAAGAAATAGTCATTATCCCAATCCATTTCCAGTGACAGGTAATCGCCATAAATAGTCTCAACTGTGATTATCCGGTCTAAAGCCATATTCCAGATTATTTCTTTGCGATCCTCATTAATCCCGAAAGCAAACCACCGATTATTGAATTGTTTGAGTATTTGCGGATGAAAGGTAATGCTCTAGGAATCGGCCGATTTAAAATCCTGGTATTCGATCTTCAATACCTGCCGGTTGACGATAGCATGAAAAATCGGGGCAATATGCTGTAATCCTGTATAATCAATATTGCTGTCGAAAAGGATGATTTTAGCGCTGTTGCCCACAAGACCCAGTTTATTCTCAATGACCGGGATTAATTCATCCACCCACTCAAACTGAGGCAATCCTTTAAACCTTGACATTACCAATAAAGCCGATTTGATCTGGTTGGCTTCAGCAGTGTTGAGTGGTTGATTATTAATTGAGAATTGTTGATCATCATATCGGTAATAGACTTTTTTCCATTTCTGCAACGTTCCAGCGGTATCGACCAACCCGCCTCGCTCTCCATAAAATTAATATCATCAAACAATTGCCGCCGTTTAACACCAATTGCTTCGCCGGTATGTTCATATAAAGCCTTGTTGCACTCATTCAGCAAATCTTCCAGATAATATTGGCGGTAGTAATTGCTGAAACAGCGGTCCAAAGCATGATAACGGATAAGGGAGTGTTTGTTGATGGGCATAAAAGGAGTTTTTTAGAAATTTACTTAAATACCTAATACTTATGATTCAATAATCTATTATTTGAGACTTCAAATACATTAGTTTTAGGGTATTTTTCTTTCATGCTTTTGACAATAGATGTCAAATTCTCTAAAGCTGCTTTTGCCGAATTGAAATTGTCAGTTGAAACAAATGAATTGAAATAAATTTTTGTCCCTGTAATTATATCCTTATGTGAATCAAAAAATGGCAACAAATATTTACTTAACCCTTTCCATGATTTAAAAGTCTTTCCGGAATAATTTTTCCTAACCGGAAGATTTTTCGGTTCGTTAAAGAGCGAAAGTCTTTTCAATTTATTAAAGTAATCATCCTGAAAAGCAATAAGTAAGAAAATTAAACTGTGCACCAATTGTTTTGTGAACTGCCTGAATCTATCGATCAAATTCATTTCAAGGAGTTCGGTGCAAGATATCAACGCGGTGGTAATTTCGATCTGAACCTGTCAAATAATAACCATCTACTCCATAGAAGGGAATGAAATGGCTGCCGATGTTTTCGGGAAAATTGTGGCTCGTTTTAACGCCATTTACAAAACGGGTTTTGTGCTTCACCAGGAAAAGATTATCTTTAATGATTATGAAAACCTGGGAAGAAATAAAAATTACCACCGATTCCGGCGAAGTAAAAACTGCCATTGCGCCGTTGATTATTTCAGCCAGCCGGTCGACCGATATTCCGGCTTTTCATTCGGAGTGGCTGATCAACCGGTTGAAGCGCGGCTATGTGTGTTGGGTGAACCCTTTTAACCGGACAAATGCACAAACTATTTCGTTTCGGGATGCACGGTTGTTTGTGTTCTGGACTAAGAATCCAAAACCGCTTATCCCGCATCTTACTGTCTTTGAAGAGTTAGGGTTGAATTACTATTTTCAATACACACTAAACGACTACGAAAAAGAGGGATTTGAGCCGCATGTGCCATCACTCGAAAGTCGCGTTGAAACTTTTTTTCAGCTTTCTGAAAAAATAGGGAAGGAGAAGGTCATCTGGCGGTTTGATCCTTTATTGCTAACTGATCAATTGACTGTTAGGGGATTACTTAAACGAATTTGGAATCTAGGGAATCAGTTAGTCAGCCATACCGATAAACTGGTTTTTAGTTTTGCTGATATTTTGGCCTGCCGGAAAGTGCAGAGTAATCTGATTAAGGAAACTGCTTTTTATAACAAGACAACTATCAATTTGGCTGAATTCAGCCTCGCCCAGAAAAACGAGTTTGCAGCGGGAATTCAACTGATTTTGCAGGAATGGCGTAAAGTCAATCCTAATTTTCAAGTCGCCACATGTGCCGAAGATATTGATCTGGAAAAATATGAGATTGCTCACAATAAATGTATTGACGATGAGTTAATTGCCAAACTGTTTTCGGATGATGGTAAATTGATGGATTTTTTGGGGTTGAAAACGGAAGAGCTGTCATTGTTTGGTGAAACTATTCAGACAAAGAAACCAAATCTTAAAGATAAGGGTCAGCGCAAAGCATGTGGCTGCATGATCAGTAAAGATATTGGATCGTATAATACCTGCAATCATCTGTGTGTTTATTGTTATGCCAATACCTCGCCGGAAGTAGTCCGTAAAAATTTGAAGGCCTTGTCCCCGGATTCGGAAAGTATTTTGCCAATGGCAGAGGGCTAAGAGCATGGAGCAAAGGCATGGTGCAAATTACCTGAAAGGTATTCAATTAGGCCAATTCATAATTTTCCCTACCCCTTCCTGTATCTTCCGTCGTCTTCGGCATCAACGAAAGATATGACGCGTAGCTTGTAGCAGGTATCTTGCCACTGGCAGAGGGTAAGGAGCTTATTTTCATCTTTTTTACTTATGAAATTTATTATCAAAGAAATGCTATTATATTTGTAATGAAGTATCAAAATAGATACTTTTGATAAATGAAGACAAACGAAATCATCAAGTTAATTGAAGAGGACGGATGGCAAATGGCTCGGCAAAAAGGGAGCCATATTCAGTTTAAGCATTCGGCTAAATCCGGGACCGTTACTATTCCTTATCATGGCAATAAAGACGTTCCGAAATGGCTTGAAAATTCGATTCTGAAACAGGCGGGTATTAAATAACTTCGGTTTAAAGATTGACATAATAGTTGACGCGATGGAAAAAGTTGATGTATTGGTTCGTCCAAATCAGGATGGTTGGTGGGCAGAGATAACCAATCTGCCGGGATGCTTTTCAGCAGGTGACAATATTGGGGATTTGAAGAAAAATATTGCTGAAGCAATTGATTTGCATATTGAAGGGCTGCTTGATGATGATATAAAAGTATCTGACGATTTAATTCATGGACAATATCAACTCGAACTGCACATTAATTTACAGGATTTATTTGAATATTTTCCGCTCTCTGTTACAGGAGTAGCCAAACGCGCAGGAATGAACCGTACACTGCTGAATCAGTATGCCAAAGGCGAGAAAACATTATCAGAAAGCCAGGCTCTTCGGATTACGGAAACCGTACAGAAAATTGGCAGAGAACTTTCTGAACTTCAGTTTTACCACAATTCATAATTTTCCCTACCCTTGCCTGTATCTTCCATTATCTTCAGCAATCAACGAAAGGTATGACTCATATCTCGTTGCGGGTATATCACCTTTCTCCGCCGCAGCTTTTACAGCACATCCCGGTTCATGAGTGTGGGTACAATTGAAAAACCGGCATTGATCAAGCAACTCAAACATTTCGGGAAAGTAATGTGCTATCTCCTCTTTGGCCATATCAATGACACCAAATCCCCTGATGCCTGGCGTATCAATAATGTAACCGCCATCCTTCGTTTCAAACATTTCGGCGAAAGTGGTAGTGTGCTTTCCCTGTTGATGATGATCGGATATTAGCCCGGTTTTAAGTGTCAGTTCCGGATCAATGCAATTTAAAATGGATGATTTTCCGACTCCCGAGAGGCCCGAAAAGAGACATATTTTACCCTTGATCTCCTCATGCAGTAAATCAATATTGAAATTTTTTTCAGCCGATACCTGGAAACATTTATAGCCTATCGATTCGTACGTTTGCAGATATTCTTCAAGTTTTCCGTAATCTTTGTCGTTGTATAAATCGAGTTTATTGAAGACCAGACATGCCGGAATCCGGTAAGCCATGGCCGACACGAGATACCGGTCGATAAATCCCGGAAGGGTAACCGGATAATTTACAGTTACAACAATAAAAGCCTGGTCGATATTTGCCGCTATGATCTGGCTCTCTCGCGACAGGTTGGAAGCCTTGCGGATAATGTAGTTTTTTCGGGGTTCCACGGCAAAAATAATTCCGGCAACTCCATTCTTTGTCGTTTCATCATGCTGAAGTTCAAATTCCACACGATCGCCTACCGAAACCGGGTTAGTGGTGCGTACTTCTTTCATCCGAAGCTTACCTTTTATCCGGCATTCATAAATTTCACCAGTATCCGCTTTTACCGCATACCAGCTCCCTGTTGATTTAATTACTAAACCCTTGCTCAATACGATATGTTTTTACGTGTTAAAAATACATTAAAAGTTTGAACCGGCACAACACAAAGGTATCCCGGTTTGTTGTGTGATCATTCAGTCTGTGAAGCCGAAGGTAATTATCTCTCTTTTTTTCTGTAATAACCCTGAGTTTATTACTTTTGTCAGATTGGACGTAATGAATTGTGATATTAAATAAAGGATTAAAATATATGAGTAACAAAATGTTGAAGACAGCGCTTGCCGTGTCTTTTGTAGTCATCCTCGGACTTTCGTTCTGGGGATTTAAAAGTGATCAGAAGAATTTCCAAATTTCAAAAAACCTCGATATCTTTTATACGTTGGTGCGGGAATTGAATCTTTTCTATGTCGATGAGGTAGAAGCCGACAAATTGATTAAGACGGGGATCGATGATATGCTTGAAACACTCGACCCCTATACCGTGTTTATTCCGGAATCGGAAATGGACGAATTTAAGTTTATGACCACGGGTGAGTATGCCGGAATCGGTGCGATGATTAGTAAACGGGGCAGTCAGATTATGGTTGCCGAGCCTTATGAAGGTTTCCCGGCACAGGTAAACGGGTTAAAAGCCGGTGATATTTTTATTGAAGTCGATGGAAAGCCGGTTGATAAGATGGTTGTTTCCGATGTCTCGGAAATATTAAAAGGTCCAGCTAAAAAACCGGTCAAGGTTAAGATGCAGCGGCCCGGGGAGAAGAAACCTTTCACGCTCGATATTGTCCGTGAAGAGATTCAGATCGATCCGGTGACCTATTATGGAATGATTGATTCCAAAACAGGTTATGTTCGTCTTTCGAGTTTTACCGATGGATGCGCTGAAAGTGTCCGTGATGCTATTCTTGATCTTAGGGACAAGAAAGGGGCTTCAACGCTGGTTCTTGACCTTCGTTCGAACCCGGGCGGCTTACTTGGCGAAGCAGTTAAGGTAACCAATCTCTTTGTCAATCATGGACAGGAAATTGTGAGTACCAAGGGAAAAGTTTCGCAATGGGATAAAACCTACCGCGCAACAGAACAGCCTGTAGATTCAATGATGCCGCTGGTTGTGCTGGTTAATAGCGGTTCCGCATCGGCTTCAGAGATTGTTGCCGGGGCGCTACAGGATCTTGATCGTGCTGTGATTATGGGTAACCGTACATTTGGAAAAGGACTTGTACAAACCACGAGGGACCTCAGTTACAACACGAAACTTAAAGTTACAACTGCCAAATACTATATTCCAAGTGGCCGGTGTATACAGGCGCTCGATTATTCTCACCGGAATCCTGATGGAAGTGTAGGGAATATTCCCGATTCGCTGATCACCGAATTTAAAACCAAAAATGGCCGTATTGTAAAGGATGGGGGAGGAGTTACTCCGGATATCCGTAATGTTCAGGATACATTAAGTGCACTGTCGTATAAGCTGGTACAGGATTATATGCTATTCGATTTTGCCACTTTATATGCAGCTAAACACAAAACGATTGCTCCGGCAGACCAATTTACCATCGGCGACGATATCTATGAGGAATTTCATCAGTTTCTGCTTGATAAGAAATTCTCCTACGAATCGAGAAGTGAACAAACTTTGAAGGTGCTTATGGAGACGGCCCGGAAAGAGCGCTATTTCGAAGGTGCCAAAAATGAATTTGCCGCTCTTGAAAAGGGCCTGGCGCTAAATCTTGACCAGGATCTCGACAAGTCGGGAAAGGAAGTACGCGATCTTTTAAAGGATGAAATTGTTTCACGCTACTATTATCAAAAGGGAGCAATTGTGGCTGCGCTGCAAACCGATGAGGAGATTAAGCATGTTGTGGCGTTATTTCATAATCCTGCGGAATATTCCCGGATATTCAAACCAACTTCTGTTGTTACAGCCGGGAAATCAAAATAGAGATATAAACCCGGTATGAAGAAAAAAATTCTGGTCATGGCCCGGGTCCCAAGATCCGGCTTAACGGATCTTGAGGATCAGTTTGAGATTATTTATCCTGAAAGTTTTAGATTTAATGAAGGTGATCTCCAAAAGCATATTGCTGATGCAGATGGTATTTTATCGGTTTTTACCCTGCCGTTAAAAGCTGAAATGCTCAAACTGGCAATGCGACTGAAAATCATCTCCAACTTTGGTGTCGGATACAATAACATTGACCTTGACTTTGCAACATCAAAGGGTATTGCAGTCTGTAATACTCCCGACTCTGTCACCGAACCGACTGCCGAAATGGCTATGGGACTTATGATTAGCCTGTTGCGCAGAATATGCGAGACCGACCGCAAATTACGAAACCCATCAGGTCTGAAATGGGGCATGATGGAAAACCTGGGGAGTTCACTGTGGGGAAAAACCCTGGGCATTATCGGGATGGGAAGAATCGGACGTGCATTATCGAGGCGGGCAGTTGCTTCAGGAATGAAGGTCGTTTATTTTAACCGCACACGATTGGATACTGCTCTTGAACTTCAAAATAATGTTACCTGGGTACCGTTTGATGGACTTCTTCAACGATCGGATGTCATATCGCTGAATTGTCCCTTAACAGAGGATACCCTTCATTTGATAGATGTAAAACAAATATCACAAATGAAAGACGGCGTTTATATCATAAATACCTCCAGGGGACCTGTCATCAATGAAGTCGCACTCGTCCGGGGCCTGTTAAATGGCAAAATCGGGGGAGCCGGGCTCGATGTTTTCGAACAGGAACCGGTTATAAGTCCCGAACTGCTATTAATGGATAATGTTGTACTCACTCCGCATAATGCAACGGGTACGACTGATACACGAATCATGACAGCCAGGGAAGCTTCTGCAAGTATTATCCGGTTTTTTGATGGAAGGCGTGATATCCCTATCGTTAACCCGGCTATCTGGGGTTAAACTGGTCCCTGGAATAGAACCGGTTAATGCTCAAATTCCGATTTAATCCCTTGAAATCGAAGTAATTGGAATAA
The DNA here is from genome assembly GCA_038240855.1 of Bacteroidales bacterium. Taxonomy (GTDB): domain Bacteria; phylum Bacteroidota; class Bacteroidia; order Bacteroidales; family Prolixibacteraceae; genus JAAFHB01. Next base: position 8,131 of record JBBRGI010000032.1, read on the forward strand.
TTTTTCCGGTTTAATTGCCTAAAATTGAAAAGGTTTCTGGAAAGAAGACCGTAAGACTTGCAAAGATCAGGATAATAATTGCCAGGGCAACAAAAAACAGGGTGATCCCAAGCTTATAGCGTTTGTTGCTATTCACAAGTTCATGGTGGATCATGATTTTGTTAATCTTGTCAGTTAGTTTAGTCAGAGCATACTGATCTTTGACAATATAGTCATACGCGCCGTATTTCATCGAATTTATGGCAACTTCGATATTATCCTGGCCTGATAAAAAAATAAAATCGGTTTCGGGGTATTTTCTTTTGGTAGCCCTCAGGACATCGATACCATTGATCCCATCAAGAAGATAATCCTGGATGATAATATCGGGTTTCCTGTTGATGTTTTTAAGGCATTCCTCGCCGCTCGTGAAACTTTCAGTTCTTATCAGTTTATGCGAACGTAAGTGATTAGCAATAATTTTATTATAAACAGAATTGTCTTCTACAATGAATATTAAGGGATATTTCTCCTTGTTCATAAGTGGTTATTTTTTGTTATGTGTTTGACTCGTCCTGTTTTATTACGAAAGGACCATGTTAAATTTTGAATGATGGAGGTAAATTTAATAAATGAATTTGATATATTCAAATTTTCATTTTTTTTGTATCTTCACCGGGTACATTTATTAATAATTAATAAAAATGAAAATACTGAATATCATTCTTTTACTGGTGGTAATAATGACAGTTGGTTGCAAGTCTAAGAAGATTGCACCAAAACCTGAACCTATTAAGTCTGAGACTGTTGAAGTTAAACCTGTAACCTCAAAAGAGGAAAAAGTCACGGCAGCAAGTGGCGAGGCAAAGGATTTCGGAACGAAAAAATTCTATATCATTCTTGGCAGTTATGCGGTCTACGAAAACGCTCAAAAATTTAAAAAACAATTGATGGCTGAAGATTTCTTTCCCGGAATTCTTGTCAATGAAGCGGGTTTGTATCGTGTAAGCGTCAATAGTTATGATGATGAAACGACTGCCCGGAACAGGGTGGCTGAAATTCGCGGGAAATATCCCAAGTATAATGATTTGTGGCTGTTAATTAAAATACAGTAAAGCAGGAACATTTACTGTACTCCCGGACTGTATTGATAGTTTTGGTTCTTTGCCCCCGATTTCCGTAAATTAATAAAGCTGTCTACAAAGACAGCTTTATTAATTTTATAGCGTATAAATGAAATTAGACGGTGAGGATTTCTTTTTCTTTCTTCGCGATTAATTCATCAACTTTCCTGGTAAACCTATCTGTAAAGTCCTGAATTTTATCGGTTGTCACTGCTTCTTCATCTTCAGAAATCTCTTTTGATTTAAGCAGTTTTTTTAAATAATCGTTGGCATCCTTACGGGCTGCCCGGATGCTTACTTTGGCAATTTCTCCCTCTTTGTGAGCATCCCTGACAAGATTACGGCGCCGTTCCTCGGTAGGTACAGGAACGTTTATACGGATGAATTCTCCATTGTTTTCGGGATTAAAACCAAGATTGGAATTGATGATGGCTCTTTCAATGGGCTGAATCATTTTCTTGTCCCACGGTTGTATTGCGATCGTTCTTGCGTCGGGAGTACTTACATTCGATACCTGCATTATGGGGGTAGGGACGCTGTAATAATCAACCACAACACTTTCAATCATCCGGGGACTGGCTTTTCCTGCCCGGATATGAGCCAATTCGTGATCAAGATGTGCAATTGCATGTTCCATCCTTTCGGTGGTGTCATCAATGAGCATTTGTATTTCTTCGTTCATAGGGCCGAATAAATTAAAACTTGAAGTAGTTCAAAACAAAATTACGAAAAATAAAATAACCAGCGAACATTTGTTTCGCTAGTTGTGTACAACTGTCCCGATTGATTCGCCATTCAGCACTTTGATCAGGTTACCCACCGTATCCATATCGAAAACAATAATGGGTAAATTGTTCTCCTTACACATGGTGGTTGCCGTGAGATCCATGATTTTCAATCCGCGGTTATAGATCTCATCAAACGTGATATCGGTAAATTTTGTCGCCATAGGATCTTTAAGCGGATCGGCCGTATAAATCCCGTCAACACGCGTTCCTTTAAGCATCGCGTCAGCTTCGATCTCAATTCCGCGTAGCGAAGAACCTGTATCAGTAGTAAAATAGGGATTCCCGGTGCCGCCCGAAAAGATGGCCACTTCGCCCCGTTCAAGTGTTTCAATCGCTTTGTCTTTCGAATAGAATTCACCTACAGGTTCCATCCTGATTGCTGTCAGCACTCTTGATTTGACTCCAATGACTGTAAGGGCAGAATTCAGTGCCAGGCTGTTGATAACCGTTGCCAACATCCCCATCTGATCACCCTTCACCCTGTCGAATCCTTTTGAGGCACCAGCGAGTCCTCTGAAAATATTTCCGCCGCCGATCACAATGCCCAACTGTACTCCCATTTCCACCGCCTCCTTTATCTGTCCGGCATAATCTGTTAACCGCGACGGGTCAATGCCATAAAGTTTTTCTCCCATGAGTGATTCTCCGGAAAGTTTCAGTAAGACTCTTTTATACTTTACCATTATTATAGTTTTTCAGGACAAAGCTACGTCAAAAAGTTTAAACATAAGGATCTCTGACCAAATATTGAGCTCCAATTTAAGTTAAATGTGGAGGGTTTTTAGTCAGCAGTAAACGAAAAAAAGAGCCCCAAAACTGAGGCTCTTCTTATAGTATAGAAACTATTTATTATACATTCAACGTGAAACGGACAAATCCGGTTACTTTCACGTCTTTATCAACGCCTGTAAGGTATTGACGAATAGTTAATTTATTGTCTTTGACAAAATCCTGGTTTAAAAGGGTACTGTCCTTATAAAATTTATTGAGGGCACCCTGGGCAATTTTATCAAGCATCGCTTCAGGTTTTCCCTCGAGGCGGAATTTCTCCCTGGCAATTTTTAACTCCTGTTCAACGATCTCAGGTGCAACATCACTGCTGTCAACAGCAACAGGACTCATTGCCGCAATTTGCATTGCAACGTCTCTCCCGGCCTGATTTTCAATTACTTTGCTGAAACCAACGAGGGTGGCTAATTTATTGCCGGGGTGAATGTAAGCGACAACGTATGCAGACTCGATGGCGGCATAGTAAGGCAACTCTATTTTTTCACCAATAATGCCGGTTTGCTCAAGAACCTGTTCACCGATTGTTCTGCCATCCATGATCAAAGCCTTCACTTCATCGAGATTGGCACATTTACTTGCAATCGCATTCGTGAGGATCTTTTCGTTCAACGCGATGAAATTCTCATTTTTAGCCACGAAATCTGTTTCGCAATTTAATGATGAAACAGCACCAAAGGTCTTGTCTTCAGATACTTTGGCGAGCACAACCCCTTCAGATGATTCCCTGTCGGCGCGTTTGCTGGCAACTAATTTTCCTTTTTCGCGGATGATTTCGATAGCACGGTCAAAATTGCCCTCTGCGTCTGTAAGCGCATTTTTGCAATCCATCATTCCGGCGCCGGTTGCTTTGCGCAACTTTACAACATCAGCAGTAGAAATATTCATTATTCAGAAATTTATATGCAGTTATTATTTTATATCAATTACGTCCTCTTCGGGAAGGGACTCGTCAATTACTTCTTCATCAACAATATCTCCTTCATCCGAAAGATCTTCATCGTTTAATAAATCAGCTATTTTTTCTTCAGTAAAATCTTCCTTTTCGTCAGCTTCTTCGATGTCGTCTTCTACAATGATTTTAACAACCGCTTTACGACCAGTTTTCTTTAAGGTAAATGGTTTTTCGTCGGTCTCATCTTTTTCGCGCTCAACTTTACGATCCGAAAGACCATCTTTAATAGCCTCGCACATTGTATTAATGATTAACTCGATGGATTGTGATGCATCGTCGTTTGAAGGGATAATGAAATCGATTCCTTCAGGATTCGAATTGGTATCGACCATTGCAAAAATAGGGATACTCAGGCGCTGTGCTTCGCGTACCGCGATTTTTTCCTTTAAAACATCAACGATAAAAAGGGCGGCCGGAAGACGGGTAAGATCAACGATTGATCCCAAAACCTTCTCAAGCTTTGCTCTCTGACGGGTGATCTGCAATTTTTCACGTTTTGATAAATTGTCCCATGCAGCATCCTTGGTCAATTTATCGATCGAAGACATTTTCTTTACAGCCTTGCGGATGGTCGGGAAGTTGGTAAGCATACCACCTGGCCAACGTTCAGCAACGTAAGGCATATTTACTGCGCTAACCTTTTCAGCAACAATTAATTTCGCCTGTTTCTTTGTGGCAACGAAAAGTATTTTCCGGCCTGATCTTGAGATTTGTTTGAGTGCTTCGGCGGCTTCGTCAATTTTGACGATCGTTTTTTGCAGGTCAATAATGTGAATCCCGTTCTTCTCCATAAAAATATAAGGAGCCATAGCCGGGTTCCATTTGCGCTTAAGGTGACCGAAATGTACACCTGCGTCAAGTAATTGCTTAAATTCTGTTCTTGGCATAATAATGATTTGTTTACGTTCTGTTCAGTCAATTACCCGGTAGTCCAAAATAATTGGAGTCCGGGTAATTTAGATGCTAAACAATATTTATTAAAAAAATTTCAATCCGAAGATTAACGTTTCGAGAACTGGAAGCGTTTACGCGCTTTCGGACGTCCTGGTTTTTTACGTTCCACCTCGCGTGGATCGCGTGTCAGAAAACCGGCTGCTTTCAGTTTGGGACGATACTCAGCTTCGTTGATTTTGAGCAGGGCACGTGAAATACCCAGACGAAGAGCTTCCGCCTGACCATTTAAACCACCTCCGTCGAGATTGACTTTTACATCGTACTGACCCGCAACCTCACAGAGATTAAATGGCTGAAGTACAATGTATTGCAATGTCCCTACGGGGAAATATTCGTTTAATTCCCGTTTATTGATGGTAATGTTTCCTTTTCCTTCAGAAAGATATACACGGGCAACAGCAGTTTTTCTTCTGCCAATAGAGTTAATGATTTCCATGATTCTTACCTAATATTGTCCAGGTTAATAATTTTTGGCTGCTGTGCTTCCTTGTCATGATTCGCGCCTACAAATACATGCAGATTGGTGAAAAGTTTGGCACCCAGACTATTTTTAGGGAGCATTCCTTTCACAGATTTTTCCATGAGTCTTTCGGGATATTTTTTCAGAATATCCGCAGCAGTCTGTACTCGCTGACCTCCGGGATAACCTGTATGACGGATATATTCTTTACCCTTCCATTTATTCCCGGTTAATTTTACTTTTTCAGCGTTAATAACGATCACGTTATCACCACAATCAACATGAGGAGTGTATCCTGGTTTATGCTTACCCCTGAGGACAAGTGCCACTTTGCTGGCCAAACGACCCAGAATCTGATCGGTGGCATCTACGATGACCCACTCTTTGTTTACCGTTGCTTTGTTCAACGATATTGTTTTGTAACTTAAAGTATCCACTTTCGTTTCAAGTTTTAAATGTGACAATCCATATTTTGCTGATTCACACGATTAACAGGAGTTGTAACAGGTTTACCAACAATAAATTGTTAATAAAATTTTGCTAAGGTTGCTACAACACCCGACTAATACTTCAGCAAATGAGGATAAAATCGGGACTGCAAAAGTATTTAATATTTTTGAATTAACAACTTCTGAATAAAAATAACTTCTACTGAATCAATGAAAAGCGAAGATAAATCTATTGATAAGCGCAACATGGGGTATGCGGAATTCAATATTACGATAATCCGGCTATTTGATTCATTAATTGAAAGATGAAAATGAGTTATTTCCGCATCTTAGGTATTACTCCGAAATTGACAACCAGGTACAATGCCGCACTATTCATCGTTTGCATGTTAATAGTGTCGTAATAGTAATCAAACATGAAGCCAAAAAAAGTCTGAGGCATGATTTCGTGATCAAAGTGATACTTCAGATTCAACAATTTGTTTTCAGGGATCATTTGTGTTCCGGAGTAGGACAGATTTTGATAGAGTGGTCCACCCTGTGGCGCATAGAACTCATGGCCATGCCAGTAAGCCACCGTTAATCCTCCAAAACGGGTGTCTATCGAACTGTTTGCATAAAATCCCCAACCCTTCGATTCCTTGAAGATAATGCCATCTTCCGGATAAGTCGAAAGTGAATAATGAGCATTGAAACCCCATTCCCTGAAAGTTTTTCCCGAAATTTTCTTCACCCAGGAGAGACCAGGCGTGATACTGATATAGGATTTGGCAAGTCCTGGAGCAATATCAATTTCACCTCCCTGATGCCAACCGTAAAAGGCAATAGGGACTGAAAGGCTGTAATTGCCGTTTTCCAATATTTTCCAGCTTGTCCTCGTTCCGAATGCAAATTGTTCCTTAAACGGATCTCCCTTAAGGATGAACTGTTGCCAGTCGATCCACAAATCTGTCGTAAAATTACGTGATTTATACATGATTTGAAGACCTGCTTCGGGTTTAGCATTGAGAAACCTTTCAGGATCTGCGATTGGTTCTGGCAAATTGTGATTTTGGTTGGCATTCAGATTCCCGAGGATCAGGGAGATTTTTTCGTTAGGCTGAAATTGTACGTTAAACCACGGTAAAAGATGGTGATACTCGTCCCGTCCGTTATACCTAAGAACATTTCCCCCGAATTCCATTCTCAGCTTTTTATCGGGATAATAAACCAGTTTAGGACGAAGCCAGGCGCCGGTGAGTGTATAACCGGTTGTTATATCGCCTTTATACTCATTGTTTTTAAAAAAATTCACATTATCGACAGCGATAAAGAAAGATCCGGTACTGTCGGGATTGAAGGGTTCATAATATCGAAAAATGCGATAGTCGTTCTGTCCGGTAGCCGTTAGGCTGCCTGTAAACAGGAACAAAATCAAAACCATCTTTCTGATTTGTAACTTATTGAATCTTGCGATCATCGGTCAGGTATTAATTGATTCTCCTTTGCAAAGTTATCTCTTTCTGATGATATACTGATCGTACAAAAATAAAAGTGCCGAAGCTGTTACCCCCATGCCGAGAACAACAAGCCAGAAGGACGAGGGTTCATACTTATCCCATAAAAATTGTGTAAGCTGATCGGTAGACATATTCATTTTTGTTGCCGCCGTGCTGAAGAAATCATTTTTAGTAAATGTATCCCCAATTTCGGGAAGATCTATTCCGCGGGCAGCCATCTCCCGCTGGGTTAGTGTAATTTTATCGGAAAGCGTCTGATAAACATTCCCGGATACAATTCCGGCAAATATGTAACCAATAGCAAGTGGGATATAGGAACATCCCATGTATAGGGCAGTCTTGTCAGGAGGGGCAATGCGACCAATGTATTCTGTGATCTTTGGGGAACTCGACATTTCGCCTACGGAGAAAATCAACAAGGACAATACGATATAAAGCCCGTTCTGAGTAGCAAGGCTAAGTCCAAGGCCGACAGATGCGATCAGTATTCCGGCAATCATGGCGCTAAGCGGCTTGTAGCGCATTACTATATAGGATATTACAATCTGGAACATAATAATGGCACCTGCATCGACATTCATGATGTATTCGGCAGGTATAGTTCCTTCGGAGGTTCCGAGCTGATGTGCCAACCAGGGCCAATAGTTGATCAGGAAATCATAAATAATCCTGGTATCCACCCACTGATCGATAAAAACAGGCAAGCTCATATAAAACTGGTTATACATGGTCCAGAATACGGCAATAATTAACAGAAACATGCTGAATCTCCAGTCCGACAAGGCTTTCCTGATATTTCCAAAAACAAAACCTGCCTGTTGTTTGAATGTATAGTGCAGATCAGTGTTTGCATCCTTTTTTATAGGATCCTTGTAAAAAAAGACAACAAGAATAAAATTGACTGCAATTACCGCTGCTGAGGAATAGAATACGTAATCCCATGAAAATTTCCTGACATAGCCGGTAACGAATGGGCCGATAAATGCACCAATATTGACCATCATATAAAAAATTCCAAATCCGATTGATGAACTCTCTTCATCGGTTGTCTTGGTCACGGTCGCAGATATAATGGGTTTAAACAGGGCAGCTCCGACAGCCAAAAACAGGTAAATGGTAAAAACGGCGACATAGGATTTGAATATGGGAATAAGAAGGAACACTATAGTATATATAGTATAGGCGATAAAAAGTGTTTTCCGGTAACCGATACGGTCTGATAGTGCGCCTGTCATTATCGGCAGCAAATAGAGAAAAGCTGTACCAATTCCCATGATCCACCCTTTTTGAGTCTGAGAAAAGCCAAGGGCTCCTTCGTCGGTGGAGTTAGTCAGGTACAAGGCAAATATGATGTAAAAGCCATACCATGCCCAACGTTCGAACAATTCCATAATATTGGCCACCCAAAATGTAGAGGGATATTTTTTTAAAATTGTTTTAGGGTTCATTTATCCATAATTATTGAGCGGATCAAAAGTATTAATTTTTGATTCACTACAACCATAGGTTTTTTATACCAATTATCGGTTGACCCATTCTTTGGCAGTTGACCTAATCCGGGAAATGGCTCTATCCTCTTTTTGCTTTCATTTCCAGTCTAAGACTAACATACTGGATGATTTCCTTTGCGATATTTTTTTCACATGCCTTTTCGAGTCCCTCGAAGCCAGGTGAAGAATTAACCTCACAAATTTTAAAGCGGTCGCCATCAAAGAGCAGATCGATACCTGCAATATCAAGGTCCAGGATACGTGCAACTTCTAATACCAACCATTCTATTTCAGGGGTAATATCAAATTTTTTAACGTCCCCTCCTCTTGAATAATTCGCTTTGAAGTTTCCGTCGGCAGCATTCCTTTCCATTGCGCCGACGATCCGACCACCTACAGTAACGACCCGAAGATCCCTGCCATAGCTTGTTTTTACAAACTCCTGAAAGATCAGATTTACATTGGGGTTTGAGTTTTCTAACATATGCATCAGTTCTTCAAAGGAATTCTGGGTTTCACATAGGAAAACTCCACTACCCTGAGAGCCTGAAAGAGTTTTGACAACTACCGGAAAGCCGATATGTTTCCCGACGAGATTAAGATCGAGAGGAAATCTGGCAAGCATGGTATTGGGTATTGGTAGACCAGATTCGGCCAGAATCTGAAGCTGCCATAGTTTATCTTTAACGATATCTATGGAATTAGCTGAATTGTAAGAATATACGCCGAGTTTTTCGAGATGTCTAATCAAGGCAAGTGCAAAATAAGTGGTTCCGGCACCCATCCGTGGAATGATAAAATCCGGTAGAGAAGTCAAAACATCGTTGACAAAAATACTTTTTCGGTCATCACGGTTTATGATGATTTCAATCTGTTCTGGTTTGTATACCTTTATTTCGATGCCTACAGCAGCTCCTTCTTCGACAAGCTTCTGTATCTCATAGGTTTCTGGTTTGAGAAGAAAATTGGAATGTTTGTGAAGTATCCAGCCTAACATTTAATTTGAATTAATTTTAGCGAAGGAACTTAATTCCGATTTCATCCTTGTTACAAATTGGTTAAGTTTTCAGACTTTTTTATTCTCTCTTAATCTGTTTATCTTTGCGTGTTCATACAATATATTTGATGGAAAGACGACAAAAGCCCGATTGGTTGAAGATCAAA
>JBBRGI010000033.1:0-17358 GCA_038240855.1 Bacteroidales bacterium
TTTTTCGTGACCCAGCTGGGGCTCGGACCCAGGACCCCATCCTTAAAAGGGATGTGCTCTACCAACTGAGCTACTGAGTCATCCTTTATGTACCTCTGTTTTTCAAAGGCGGTGCAAAGATAACCTTGTTTTTAATTAATGCAAAACCCAAAGCTGAAAATATGCAGATTCGTTGGTTTTATTCGTAGTTTTGTTGTCATAAAGGTGAATATAAACTGGTATGACAGGTGTTTACCTCACATAAAATTTAATCATGAAGGGAAAAGTTATCGTTATTACAGGTGCTTCGTCTGGTATTGGCAGGGCTTTAGCGAAGGAATTCTTTTCGCGCGGTGCATTGTTGGCATTGGGAGCGCGCAGGATCGATCAACTCGAAGCGTTAAAAACAGAACTGAACGACCCAGGAATTTTATGTGTCGAAACAGATGTTGCAAAAGAAGCCGATTGTAAAAAACTGATTGAGCTGACATTTGAAAAATACGGACATATCGACGTACTGATCAATAATGCAGGGATCTCGATGCGGGCCCTGTTTAAAGATATGGATATTGAGGTGATGCACCGCGTAATGGATGTCAATTTTTATGGGACGGTTTATTGTACCAAATATGCACTGCCTTATTTGCTTGAGCGTAAAGGATCGCTCGTTGGGGTAATCTCAATCGCGGGCCACGTCGGACTCCCGGGAAGGTCAGCCTATTCTGCTTCAAAATTTGCCGTCAGGGGATTTCTGGACACCATCCGTATTGAACATCTTCACTCCGGATTGCACGTTTTAGTGGCGGCACCCGGTTTTACAGCTTCCGAAGTTCGCAAGGCAGCCCTCACTGCTGACGGATCTCCCCAGGGAGAAACTCCGAGGAATGAAGCTTCGATGATGAGTGCCGAAACCTGTGCCTTTCATATTGCACAGGCTATCAGTAAAAGGAAAAGAGAGCTGATTCTAACGTTTAAGGAAGGAAAATTAACCGTTTTTCTCGGAAAATTCTTTCCCTCATTGCTCGATCGGCTCACCTTTAACCATATGGCCAAAGAACCGGATTCACCAGTTAAATAAGGCAATTTTTCAGGAGTTTCAGTTGATGTGCACCAAAATTGTCCTATTACAGCCTGCTTCCCCATCGCCGGGTTGTATTTTAATTTAAACTATCTTGTTGTACGGTTGTTTAATTATGACATGTGAAATAACATGAAATAACAGTTTTGATTTATTTTCGTTGTTTTTTAAAAGTTCAATCATTATGCAACAACCCGGTAAAATTGTGATATGGCTCAATCAGATCAGAGCCAATTTTTTAATATTGGCAGCACTTTTAGTCATTCTGGGTACTGCCTTATCTTATAAATATTTACCCGATGATCAGTCGATTAGCTGGTTTCATATTGCATTGATCATGATCGGATCGGTGCTTGCACACGCTTCCGTAAATCTTTTTAATGAATATTCAGACTATCAGACAGGGATCGATAAAAATACACAGCGAACACCTTTCAGTGGCGGTAGCGGAATGATTAATTCCGGGTTCACAAAACCCCGATCGGTGCTTGCAGCAGCTTCGACGACTTTGCTTTTAGCCGGTGCGATAGGAATCTATTTCGGAATCACGGCGCACTGGTCCATTTTTCTCATTATCCTTATCGGTGCTTTTTCAATTGTAGGGTATACGCCAATTTTAACAAAACTGATGCTGGGTGAGCTATTCTCGGGACTGACACTGGGTACATTAGTCGTGTTAGGTTCCTTTATTGCTTTAACAGCCGAACCGGGTCAACCTTTATCCTCATTGCTGCCCTTTGAAGTGATCATGATTTCGATTCCACCCGGTATTTTAACCTCATTACTCTTGTTGCTTAACCAATTTCCGGATACAGAGGCTGACCGGAAAGGGGGACGAAAACATCTGGTTATCAAACTGGGCATACACAAGGCAGCTTTTGTTTATACGATGGGCGTAGTTGCTACTTTTTTGATCATCCTAATCCTGCCTTTAGCCGGTATTTCCTCGTATTGGCTGTACCTGGGACTGCTCCCCTTGCCTTTTGTAATTAAAGCAACCGGTTCTGCATTGCGTTTTAATGGCAACACCGATACGCTGATTCCTGCGCTTGGTGCAAATATTGTAACGGTTTTACTCACTGATGCATTACTGGCTGTCGCGGTATTTCTTACTTTATAACATTCAAAATCTATTTCTCAAAGCAGAAATGCATCCGAATCCATTCTATTTTCTTAAATTTTATGATTACACAAACGCGAAGACTTCCTGACTGGATGAAGACTCCTCTCCCATCAGGAAACGATTATATCACCGTCAAAAACGCATAAATAATTTAAAATGAACGAAATTACCCATAGTAAAATTTTGGAAATCAGAAATCTGACGGAATCTACCTATGTATTAAGACTGGAAAAGAACGATTTTGAATTCAAAGCTGGTCAGTACGTGATATTGCATATTCCTGGAGAGAACGATTCGCGTGAATACTCTATTTACAGTCCCGAAGAGGCTCCTTTTATTGATCTGCTGATCAAAGAGGTCGATCAGGGAGAATTCTCAAAGGAATTAAAATACCTGAAAATCGGAACAAAAGTGGAAATAACCGGGCCATTTGGTTTTTTTATCCTTAGGCATAACGGGCAGAACAAGAAAACACACTTTACATTCATCGCAACAGGAACGGGAATTGCACCGTTTCACAGTATTATTTTATCAAACCCCGCTCTTGAATATAAGATAATTCATGGTGTGAGATACTGTTATGAAGCTTACGATGCAAACGATTATGCCAAAGAACGATACAGGCTGTGTACATCGCGCGAACAAGGGGATAATTATCATGGACGGGTGACCCACTATCTCAAAGAGAAAGGAATTAAACGGGATTCGATTTTTTACATCTGCGGTAATTCTGCCATGGTGACAGACATGTCTGATTTACTCGAAAAAAGCGGCATCGCACCTGAAAATATACGAACAGAGGTGTTCTTTTAATTACAAAACAGTGACTTATGTATTCAAAATACGCTACAAAAGCCTGTGCACGTTGCAGTAAGATGCATATTCCTGCGCCGTATTCTTTCTGTAATATTTCTCATTCAGGTACCTGAAAAGCTGAATGATACTGTAATGAAAACTTAAACCCATCGTGTGCTCCCTTTTATCTTTTCTTTTGAGGTGTATTGCGTTGTTTGGCCATCTCCTCAAGTCTTGCCGTAAATTTCGATTTTACCACCGGCATCTTTTGTTTGGCTTTCAATTGAGCATGTATTGCCTCTTCATTAATCAATTTCTTGAAGATAAACATCTGAACAAATGTAAAGACCAATGATAAGAAATAGTATAAGCTTAATCCCGAAGCGTAACTGTTAAAGATAAACAGGAACATAACAGGCATCAAATACATCATGGTTTTCATACCTGGCATTTGTTGTGTTCCGGCAGCACTCATCTCATTGTTGTATTTCACATACAGAATATTGGTAACAGTCATCAATAAGCAGAAAAGGCTCACATGACTTCCATACCAGGGAATCTCCCAGGGGAGTGTGACAATTGAGTCGTACGAAGACAGGTCATGAGCCCATAGGAAACTCTCCTGACGTAGTTCGATAGAGATCGGGAAAAAATAAAACATCGCGATCAGGATCGGCATCTGGAACAGCATTGGTAAACAACCTCCCATTGGGTTAACCCCCGCCTTTTTATAAAGTGCCATCACAGCTTGCTGCGATTCCATCTTTTTATCATCCCCAAATTTTTTCTGTATCTCTTCGATTTCAGGTTTTAACAACCTCATTTTTGCCTGCGAGATGTACGATTTATAGGTAAACGGCGCGATTATCAGTTTTACATAAATGGTTAACAACAAGATGATCACACCAAAATTTCCGATATATCTTCTTAAAAAGTCGAAAGCGGGAATAATGATATACTTGTTCACCCAGCCAATAACCGTCCAGCCAAGCGCCAGCTCGTCTTCAAGTCCAATATCATATTGTTTCAGTGTGTTGTATTGATTAGGACCAAAATAAAACCGGGCCGGAAATGTTTCGCTCCCTGCATTATCCAGCGGAATCGTTAAATCGGCGGTCATGTCCGAAACATAGTCAAGATCCTTATCACGCAATTTCGTGCTTACCTGCCCATTCATAAAGGCTTCATCAGCAATTAAGGCCGAAGAGAAGAATAGTGTTTTAAAACTTACCCATTGAACTTTGGTAGTTAACGCTTTTGTTTCCGATTTTGCAGTAGGAATATTATCCACATCGTCCTTGAAATATTTAAAATAGGAGGTGGCATAATTATCTTCCCCGAATTTTGAGACTTTCTCCTGGCGAGGCATTTCCATGGTCCACGCAAAGTTGATATAGTCGGAATTTGCCCCCATAACTTTTTTAAGTCCTTTGGTACGAATATCGAACCCGACCATAAAAGAGTTATGCTTTAAGGTATACATGTATTCGACCGAAACGGCATTCCCCGCATCGAGAAGCATGGTTAATGATTTACCTTCCTGGTTCTCCTCATTAAATTTTTCACGTCCCTCTTTTCCCTTGGAGACCGGAGGACCGGCAACTGTTATTAATGTATCAGCTACTGAGGGGGTAAAAAAGAACTGATCAGTCTGAATGCTTTTGTTTTGAGAGAAGAAATTTAATCCGAAACGGTTTTTATCCCCTTCGAAAAGAACAAGAGGCTGCCCATTATACCGTTTATAGTCCTTTAATTCAACAGAATAAATCTTTCCTCCTTTTGTTGAAACCCTGATCTTCATCAGGTTATTTTCGAGTGTAATGAATTTCTCGGTTCCTTTGGCAGCATCGTAGAAAACACCGTACAGATTTTTTAATTCACTCTCTTCACCGGCAACACCTGCACTATCCGAAGGAAGATTTAATGCATGTGTTGTAAGCTTGTCTGCAGCCTCCTTTGCATCAATTTCAGCCTGTCGTGCATTTTCTTTTTGTACCTGAACAATTGAATCGTTACGTCGTTGTGCAGACTCGATTTCGTGTTGAGATGGTTTATTGAGGTAGCTGAAGGTTACCAAAATCACAAAAATCAGGACCAGGCCTGTGATCGTATTTTTATCCATAAAATAGTAATGATCGTATTTTTTATTTTGAGTTTTCGAGAACAGATTTTATAAACGCGACAAATAAAGGATGAGGTTGTAAGACCGTACTGCTGTATTCGGGATGGAACTGTACACCCACGAACCAGGGATGATCCGGAATTTCGACAACTTCAACCAGTTTTGTTTCCGGATTGATCCCCACGGCTTTCATTCCGGCCTCTTCAAAACTTTTGAGATAGGCGTCATTAAATTCATAGCGGTGCCTGTGTCTCTCTGTAACCTTTGATCTTCCATAAGCAGCAAATGATCTGGAATCCTTTTTCAGATGACAGCCATAAGCACCCAGACGCATTGTGCCACCCTTATCGGTGATCTCCTTTTGTTCTTCCATGAGGTCGATAACTGGAAATTTGGTTTCCGGATTCATCTCTGTTGAGTCTGCATCACACATTTTGAGGACATTACGTGCAAACTCAATTACTGCAATCTGCATCCCAAGGCATATTCCAAAGAACGGAATCTTATTTATACGGGCATATTTTGCAGCAACGATTTTACCGTCGATACCGCGATGTCCGAATCCGGGAGCGATAATTATACCCGTGCAACCTTTAAGTTTTCGTTCAATATTTTCCTCGTTGATCCTTTCGGAATGAATCCACTCTATCTTAACCATGCACTCATTGGCTGCACCTGAATGAATCAACGCTTCAACTATTGATTTATAGGCATCGTGAAGTTCGACGTATTTCCCGATCAGAGCTATTCTAATTTCACGTTTAGGATTTTTAAATCTGAAAATAAATTCATTCCAGTCTTTAAGTTCAGGTTGTTCTCCGAGTGGAAGCCCAAGCTTTTTAAGCACGATTTCGTCCAGTTTTTCCTCTTTCATTTTGATAGGGACTTCGTAGATCGTCTGAACATCGATCGATTCAATGACAGCCTCCTTATTCACATTACAAAAGAGGGCAACTTTCTCTTTAAGTCCCGGAGAAAGGGGATGTTCGGTACGAAGAACAAGAACATCGGGCTGAACTCCGTTTTCGAGTAAAGCTTTTACCGAATGTTGGGTGGGTTTGGTCTTCAATTCACCCGATGCCTGGAGGTAAGGTACCAATGTAAGATGGATAAACAGGGCATCACTACCCATCTCCCACTTTAACTGACGTACAGCTTCAATAAAGGGCAAGGATTCGATATCCCCCACAGTACCTCCTATCTCAGAGATTACGACATCAAATTTCTTCTTTGATCCTAAAAATTTGATGTATCGTTTGATCTCATCCGTAATATGGGGAATTATTTGAACCGTTTTTCCCAGGTAATCACCGCGTCGTTCCTTATTGATCACGGACTGGTAAATTCTGCCGGTTGTTACATTATTCGCCTGTGTAGTCGGTGAATTTAAAAATCGTTCATAATGTCCGAGATCAAGATCTGTTTCCGCCCCATCCTCAGTCACATAACATTCACCATGTTCGTAAGGATTCAGGGTTCCGGGGTCAACATTGATGTAAGGATCTAATTTCTGAATTGTTACCTTGTATCCTCTTGCCTGAAGCAGTTTCGCAAGGGATGAAGCAATAATCCCTTTTCCGAGAGAAGAGGTCACACCGCCTGTTACAAATATATACTTCGTTGTGGCCACAATTGTAAGATTTGTTGTATGTTTTTAAAGTTTGCAAAGTAACTAATAATTATCGGAACCAAGGTATAGTCTGACTAAAATTGGTGAGTTAAAAACAATGAAAAACCCGTTCCATTTAACCGGAACGGGTTTTTAAGTAATCACATATACATTAGTTTACTTCTTCCTGGGAGTCAATAATCTTTAATTTAGCCTTCAGAAAATCAATCTGTGTTTTAATTTTGTCCATCTGGGCGTTAACCCCTTCGATCAGAGATTGTGCTCCCTTGCTGGAACCAAAGAACCCAACATTATTGGCAAGGGTATTAATATCATTTTCAAGTTGTTTGAGGTGTTGTGCGCACCTGTCGCGTTCCATATTGATTTTTGACCAGCCATGTTGCTGAGAGGCAAGATGTTCAATTTTGCTTTTGAATTTATAGAGACCTATATCCTGATCATCTAATTTCATCTGATCAAAAAAGCCATCGATCAAACTATGGTAACGAGATTGCAACTCCTCTTTTTTACGGAATGGTACAAAACCAATGGCAGCCCATCGCTCCTGAAATTTCTTAATCACTTCTATATCTTCCCTGGGATGACCAGTAGGCTTGAAGTTTTCGATTTCGGCAATCAACGTTTTTTTCAGCTTGTAATTTTCATCCTGATCGCCTGTTACACCCGAAAAATGGGTGGTTTTGCGATTAAAGAAATCGTCGCAGGCACTACGAAACCTCTTCCAGATCAATTCAGATTGTTTCCGTGGTACAGGTCCAACTTCTTTCCATTTTTTCTGAAGGGCAATCAACTTATCAGTAATGGCCTTCCAATCATCTGATTCTTTAAGTTTTTCAGCCTGCTCGCATATTTCGAGTTTAAGCGCGAGATTTTTGTTGAGCTGATCTTTACTTTTATTCCAGAAATTACGCTTATTTTGAAAGAAAGCGTCATTGGCTGATCTGAAGCGTTCCCAAATCTTTGCATTCTCTTTGCGTGGCCCAAAACCTGAGATTTTCCAGGCTTCCTGTAACGCAATCACTTTCTCCGTAACGTCGTTCCATTCACGCGGATTATCAGAAGTAAAACCCGAATGCAGTTCGGCCTGTTCGCAAAGTTCAATCTTCTTCTGCAATTGCTCCTTTTGGTTGGATCTCTCCTGTTCGAAGAACTGCTGATAACGTTTGTTTATGGTAGTAGTGGCTACCTTAAAACGCTCCCACAAATCCTGCTTGGCGTCCCGGGGCACAGGACCAATTTCCCTCCATGCTTCGTGAAGCTTCTGAAGGTCTCTGAAAGTAGATAATGCATCATTATTGGTCGCGGCTAATTCTTCGGCTTTGATACATAGTTTGGCCTTTTCATCCATGTTCCGGCGTAAATCAAGATCGCGCAGTTCGCGGTTGATCTTTACGAAATCGTAAAAAAGCTCAACGTTATAATGATAATTTTCCCACAAATCCTTAACCCTGGTTTGAGGAACCTGACCTATATTTTTCCATTTTTCCTGGAGATTATTGAACTCCTGGAAAGTTACATTTATAGATTCTTCACTGTTTATTAAGGATTTAATTTCCTCAATAATAGCCACCTTCCGGTGATAATTTTCTTCTTTTACCGCTTCCTGCTTTTTGTTTAATTCAGCCCGCAGGTTTTTATATTCACGAAGAAGATCTTTTAATTCTGTTTCGTACGAATCGGGCAGAGCTTCAAAAAGCGCCTCCTCATTACCTTCGGACACAAAGGCCAGTTTTTGTTCCTGTATCTCGTTGTTGCGGATCTTATAAAAGCACCCTTTGATAGCTTCGGCATGAGGTCTGATTTCATCAACCGTTCCTTCCGCCAATATTTTTCTTAAGGTATTTATTAGTTGTATTTTACTGTATGACGAATAATCATGAATCGGAATAATGTTTGCATCAGGTTCTCTGTCACTGAAAAGATCATCATCCTCTTCGTCCGGTTCTTCAGTGGAATGAGCAATTGCTTCGGTCGATACTGTTTCCGGAATCCCGGCTAAAGGTTCTGCACTGGCATCCTTTTCCAATGGTGGTTCCGTATCATCACTCATCATTGCAGTTGCCGGTACTTCTTCTTCCGGATCAGTCATGGTTACAGGTGGTGGCAACGGCTCCGGATCAGGTATTGTTGGAGGTTCCGGTTCCTTTACAGGCTCAGGCTCTTTTACAGGCTCAGGATTTGAAACATTAACGGATGAAGGTTCTACCTCTTCAACCAATGTTTCAATCTCATTGTCACTTTCCAGAATAGCACCTGAAGTTGAGGCTACATCTTTACCAGACTCATCATTTTTGAGAGACCCGTTTTCTTCCGATGCGGCGATTTTTTTCAATTCACTAGATTCCATCTTCAATTTCGTTACGGCGATTAAGCCAGGATGTATATGCACTAATATTTTTCACGAAAATAGATATTTACTCGCTAATCCTCAACTAATTCGAAAACATATTTTTTAACCATATAAAACAATTGGCTTCAAAAATATACAATTCGACTTCTAAGATAGTGTTTATTAATGATATAGTTGGTTTTTGGTTCAAATTATCTTTCTGTTGTTTTTCTTAAGCGTTTATTATTAATTAATACTTTTGCAAAAAAATAATCATGCGTATCGATATTCTTACGGTCGTCCCCGAATTACTGGAAAGCCCGTTTCATCATTCAATTCTGAAAAGAGCAAAAGATAAAGGACTAGCCGAAATCCACATTCATAATATCAGGGACTGGTCAACTGACAAGCATAAAAAGGTTGATGACTATGCATTTAGCAAAGGTGCCGGGATGGTTATGAGCATAGAACCAATCGATCGCGCAATCAGTGAACTGAAAAGTCAGCGTGAATATGATGAGATTATTTTTCTGACTCCCGATGCACGCCAGTTTGTTCAGCGCGATGCGAACCAGCTTTCACTGAAGAAAAATCTCATTCTTTTGTGTGGTCATTATAAAGGTGTCGATCAGCGTGTCCGCGATCATTTGGTCACCCTGGAGTTATCAATCGGGGATTACGTACTGACAGGTGGGGAACTCGCTGCAGCCATTGTAGCTGATGCTATTGTAAGATTAATTCCCGGTGTGTTATCAGATGAAACATCGGCACTTTCCGACTCTTTCCAGGATGGCCTCCTCACACCGCCGGTTTATACCAGGCCCGCAGAATACAAAGGTTGGAAAGTTCCCGATATTCTACTCTCAGGCAATGATAAGCTGATTGATGACTGGAAACAGGAACAGGCTTTCCTGAGAACAAAACAAATCAGACCCGATATGCTGAGCGGGGAGTAAGAACGCAAGGTTTAAAGGATTGAATGTGTGTTTTATTTCCTGCAAATCTGCCTGAATGTACAGTAATTACAATTCTCATCAATGGCTGTCTGGCTGAAAGGTATTTCGATGTTGAACATCTCTTCGAGCAACTCCCTGAAATATTTTTCAAACTGATCTGAAACTGAAATAAATTCAACAGGTTGATTTCCAGTTTCTTTCAGACGGAGCGATGGATCAAACCCTTCTTCAAAGATGCCTCGTAAAGAGTAAATTGAGGGGCGTATTGCGGTTAGTTCCGGCTGATTTTTATGCAGAACATACGAATACACCAGCGTCTGAAAGGCTGCCTTATTCCGTGTCTTATTCTCTTTATCGAATAGTGAAGCAATCATGGGAAAGGATAATTCTGCCTTTCCCGTTTTATAATCAAAAATACAGGCATTGCCATCTTTAAGATCGAGTCGATCGATGGTTCCCCCGATCATCACATTTTGCCGCGACTCATTAATCGGAATTGTTGTTCTGACCTGCTCTTCAAGGCCGGTAATCTCAAATGGAGTGCGACATTTATCTACTTCAAGTAATTGAATTACATACTTCTTTACCACTTCATAAATCAGCCAGTTGCGACCAGTCAATGTTACTTTTTCAGTGGCGCCTGAACCTTTAAAATATACTTTCCGAAAGGAAGACAAAATGACTTCATGAACCAATTCCTGATTCTGAATGATTGCATTCAGCGATGCCTGGTCGACTGTTTTACCAACAAAAGGCCGGTATATGTTTTCCATAGCATCATGAAAAAGTAATCCGAAAATCAATGCGTCAACCTCTTCCGATATCTCATCGGGTTCGTCCAGTCCGGCACAATACCTGAAATAAAATTGTAAAGGACAATTCAGGTATTTATCGATCGCACTGGGTGATAAAGGTCGTTTACCACACAGGTAATCATTCATACGGAACATTACCTGTTCCGTTTTTTGAATAGTAATCGGCTGCACAGTAATATGCTCCAGATCAAACACCATATTTGTTTCCAAAATTTCAAATGGTGATTCAAGCAAAAGCTGATAAAGATACCTGCTCTTTTCGCCCGAGAATTGTCCTCCTGATCCTGAATCATATACTAAAGTTACATTTTCAGCGCGTTGCAGTAACCTGTAAAAATAATAGGCATACATGGCATTCTGCTCTTCGATAGCGGGCAATCCGAATACACGCCGGAGGTTATAGGGAATGAAGGAACCAGAAGAAGAAATGCCGGGCATAATTCCATCATTCATTGATAGCAGAATGAGATTCTTAAAATCGAGGGTACGTGTTTCAAGTATTCCCATCACCTGTAATCCTTCAAGTGGCTCACCATCAAAAGGAATGGTCAGTCCGCTCAGGTATTGCAATAAAAAGCGAAAAAAGGCATCTTTCGAAACAAAGTCATCTGTTCCAAATACCTTGATACCATCATTAACCAGGATATCCTTTAGTTTATTAACCGCAAGAAACGACTGGAAAAGGTATTCACTGTAAATGGCTGCATTTATATCTGCCGGACTTTCACTTTTTTGTGAATTAAAACCACCTGGTACCTCTCCGTCCTTTTTAAGTTGCCAATGAAGAAAAACTAATTTCAGGATATCCAGAAAATAATCCGAAAGTCCGATAATATTTTGCGGTGCAATAAACAACTGCCTGAAAATGGCGTTCCGACCCAGCTCCTCCTCCGTTAAATAGATTGAATTATTCATCAAAATATAGTCACTGAGTTTTTTGCTTTCCGTTTGCCCGAAATCAATTACAAACTGATGACTTAAGACCCTGAGAACATTCTTGTTATAAAATGAGACCTCTCCGCCCGAATTCCTCACGTTTTTCTGCAAATCAATCAGTTGGGAAATCAAACTAAAAACAGGTGTCATTTTCAGCGGATAACCCATTGTGACATTTACCTTCTCAATATTTTCAGGTAAAGCATTGATAACCGGTAGCAGCAATTCCTCATCACACAGAACTACTGCTGTTTCATCAAAATTAAGTTCTCCGTTAACCTGTGACAAAAGCTCAGCACCGGCAACTTGTGCCTGTCCGACCTGGGAGGCAATATTTATAATCTTTATTGATTTGGGAATCGAATTAAGCATGTCGGATTCAGGTACATATCCCGAATGCGGAAAACGAATAAGATTTTTGCGCAGAAAATAACCGGCCTCCTGGGTTACATCATTTAAATAATAATTGTCGAAGTCCCAGTAAAAGGAAGCTTTCCCCTGTTTTTGCAGATGATCGAAAAGTTCCTCTTCGCAACGGTTCAGCGCGTTAAATCCAACAAATACAAAGTGTTTTTCATCAAACAACGTGGTTTTAAAACTTTGCTCCACGACCTCGCGGTATAACATCCCCTCGTAAGCAAGTCCTTCGCTTAACAACGAAGTTTTAAACTGTTCGTAAACTCCATATAAGTCCTCCCATAATCGGATAAACTCCTGTTGGTTGGGTGTTTTCTCCTTATCGGAAAGTGTTTTCCAAAAGCTTCCCAAACGCTCTTTTTCATCGTCATTCAGAGAATCAAACCGGGCATCAATATCCTTTAGTTCTGTGACATTGGTAAACAGATTACTGGCATTGACCAGGTATTTATCGACCTGATCAAAATCGCCGATCAACATCTCACCCCAGAAATAAAAATCATCAAAAAGTTCTTTCGTTTTGGTCGATTCGCGGTAAACTTTGTAAAGTCGGAATATCAGACTCAGACGATCGGGAACATGCAATTGAGAAAGTGATGAAAACAATTCATTAATCGTGATAATCTCAGGCGAAATCAACGGTTTATTAATCAGACTATTCAGGTAATTTGTAAAAAACACCCCTCCCCTCCTGTTTGGAAAAACAAGGGTCAGATGACTTATGTTACTCTTATGTATATCAAACAAATGAGAGGCGACTTGCTTTAAAAATCCGTTCATAAACCCGTAGACTTAACAATAATGTATAAATGCACCTTTAAATAAAATCTAAAAATGGTTCTTTTTTTTTAATAAGTGATAATATAATAAATCAAGATTGACTTTTATTGAACTTATTCCGATATTTAATTGTAATTATACAGAACAAAATATTTAACATGGATAGATTCTCTCAGGTAGGAAATCATGAAATTGGTGCAATCGAAGAATTATACAAAAGTTACCTTCAAAATCCTCAGGAAATTGATGAAAGTTGGCGTAATTTTTTCGAAGGGTTTGAGCTGGCCCGAAAATCTTACGACACCAAATCTCTTGAATTTGTTGATAAAGGTCATTTACAAAAAGAGTTTAGCATTCTAAACCTGATCAATGGTTACCGTCAACGAGGACATCTTTTTACCCGGACAAATCCTGTGCGTCGTCGTCGTCAGTATACCCCTACTCTGGATTATCATAACTTTGGTCTGGAAGAGAAAGATTTAACTAGTGTGTTTGAAGCAGGAAATAATATAGGAATTGGTCCGGCCCCATTAAGTGCGATTATTTCCCACCTCGAGGAAACCTATTGTGAATCAGTTGGCGTTGAGTATGTCTATATGCGTCAGCCGGAACTTATAGAGTGGCTTCGGCTCAGAATGGAAAGCACCCGGAATACCGAAAAACTTTCCGCCGAATTCCGCAAGGAAATATTTCATGATCTGAAAGAGGCTGCGGGATTCGAGAGCTTTATCCACAAAAAATTTGTCGGAGCCAAGCGTTTTTCGCTTGAAGGAACTGAAGGATTGATCCCTGCATTAAACACGATTATCGAACATGGAGTTAACCTTGGCCTCGAAGAATATGTAATTGGCATCTCGCACCGCGGAAGATTAAACGTGCTGGCAAATATCTTAAAGAAACCTTATGAAAATATTTTTAAGGAATTTTATGCCACAGAATATGAGGATGGTATCGTTTTAGGCGATGTGAAATATCATTTGGGAGCAGATAAGGAAATTATTTCAAAAAACGGAACAAAAATAAAACTTAGTCTTTTACCGAATCCATCACACCTCGAAGCTGTCGCACCACTGGTTGAAGGCATGGTAAAGGCAAAGATCGACTTTAGGCACAATGGAGATTACAGCAAAATCGCCCCCATCATTATCCATGGAGATGCGGCTATTGCAGGTCAGGGCGTAGTTTATGAAGTCGTTCAGATGTCGCTGATCAACGGTTATAAAACCGGCGGAACGATTCATATTGTGGTGAATAACCAGGTCGGATTTACCACCGATTATCTCGAGGCACGATCGAGCACTTATTGTACAGATGTAGCAAAAATTACACGGTCACCTGTCTTTCATGTAAATGGCGACGATGCCGAAGCAATCATATTTACAGTAAAGCTTGCACTTGAGTTCCGGCAACGGTTTCATTCCGATATTTTTATCGATATCCTTTCGTACCGGAAATATGGTCATAACGAAGGTGATGAGCCAAGGTTTACCCAACCTGCACTTTATAAGGCAATAACTCAGCATCCAAATCCAAGGGATGTTTACGCACAAAAACTGATTGAAACAGGTGTGATGACTCAGCAGGAAGTGCAACAGGAGATTTCCTCCTTCGATCAGTTGCTCGAAGAAAAATACGAAATCAGCAAAGGTATCGCCAAGGTAAAGATTAAAAACTTTCTTGTCGCTGAATACAAACCCTACCGGTTCCCTGAACCGATGGAGGTTAATTCCACACCTACTGGCGTATCCGCTACGCAGTTAATAGTACTTGCCAATAAGGTAAATACATTGCCTGCTGATAAGAAATTCTTTGGTAAGATCATCAAATTACTGGATGACCGCAGACAGCTTATTGCCGAAAATAAAGTCGATTGGGCATTGGCAGAACAACTTGCTTTTGCAACGCTTCTTACCGAAGGTATCCCCGTCAGGTTAAGCGGACAGGACAGTCAGCGGGGAACATTTTCACACCGGCATGCTGCCATAGTGTTGGAAGAGGGGGATGAAAAGTATTTCCCGTTGAAAAATGTATCCGACGACCAGGCCTTATTTACTATTCTGAACTCACCACTCAACGAATATGCCGTGATGGGATTTGAATATGGCTATTCGCTGGCTTATCCCAAAGGGTTAACCATATGGGAGGCTCAATTCGGAGATTTCAGTAATGTTGCGCAGGTAATTATAGACCAGTACATTAGTTCCGCCGGAGAAAAATGGGGATTGATGAATGGTCTGGTTTTACTATTGCCGCACGGCTACGAAGGACAAGGACCGGAACACTCGAGTGCAAGAGTCGAGCGAATGTTATCGTTGTGTGCCAATTACAATATGCAGGTAATGATGCCTACCACTCCTGCCAATTTCTTTCATCTTTTACGGCGGCAGGTATTATGGGATATCCGCATACCTACAATTGTATTTACACCTAAAAGCCTGCTTCGGCATCCTATGGCAATCTCGCCTGTCGAACATCTTACATCGCACGATTTTATGGAAGTAATTCCAGATGATAAAGTCGCGGCAGGCAAAGCTGAAGTACTTATATTTACAACAGGTAAAATTTATTACGAATTGCTTGAGAGGCGCGAGAAATTAGCCCGTTCGTCTTTTGCCATTGTCCGTATTGAGCAACTATTTCCTTTTCCGTCAGAGGTCGTGCGAATGATTAAATTTGATAATCCCCTGGCTAAACGAATACTCTGGGTTCAGGATGAGCCTGCCAATATGGGTGCATGGCCTTATATCGCCAGAAAGAATCCGGAGCTTGAACTCGAGTTGATTAGCAGGGCCGAGAGTGCAAGTCCGGCAACAGGACTGCTCGAAAAACATAAAAAAAGTCTTGAACGAATCCTGAATGCAGTTTTTAACTAATTTTATCAATAAAATAACCTGAAATGATTGTTGAAATTAAAATACCCTCGCCCGGAGAGTCAATTACTGAAGTTGAAATCGGTAAATGGCTGGTTGAAAATGACACCCTGGTAACAAAAGATCAGGAAATTGCTGAAATTGAATCGGATAAAGCAACCTTGTCATTGACGGCTCCGGCTGCCGGAAAATTAACTATTTTGAAAAAAGAGGGCGAACGGGTAACCGTTGGCGCCATTGTATGTACCCTGAATACCGATGAGCTAACACAAACTGAAGCGACCGTGCTGTTGAAAGAGGAAAAACCGGTTGTTAAACCTGTTGAAGAAAAACCGGAAGAAATTAAAGAAGAAATTAAAGTTTCAGCACCCATAACGGAAGAAAAAGAAGCAGAATTAAAAAGTAGTACTGAGGAAGATGGTCTGCCGGTTAAAATTACTCCCGCTGCCAAAGCAGTGATGGATGAAGAGGGAT
This sequence comes from Bacteroidales bacterium, assembly GCA_038240855.1. Taxonomy (GTDB): domain Bacteria; phylum Bacteroidota; class Bacteroidia; order Bacteroidales; family Prolixibacteraceae; genus JAAFHB01. Next base: position 16,305 of record JBBRGI010000033.1, read on the forward strand.
TAAGCGTTGACGATTTATTGAACGGGCTTCGCCGTATTAGCCGTAAGGATGTGGAAGCTGTAATTGCATCGCGGAAAACAGTTGCTCCTGCTTCGGAAACTGAAAAAACGAGAGAAGAAGATCGTGTCGCGATGTCGCCCCTTCGGCGTAAACTAAGCGAGCGGCTTGTTGCGGTAAAGAACGATACCGCCATGCTCACCACTTTTAACGAAGTCGATATGAGTCGGCTGATGAATCTTCGGAAAAAATATCAGCAACTTTTTGTGGATAAATACGGGATAAAACTGGGCTTTATGTCGTTTTTCACCAAGGCTGTCAGCATTGCATTGGCTGATCATCCTTCAATCAATTCGATGATCGACGGAGAAGCAATCATCACACCGCATTATCATGACATAGGTATTGCCGTTCAGACCCCCAAAGGACTAATGGTTCCCGTTGTCCGCAATGCTGAAGTCAAAGATATTGAAGCCATCGAACGTGAGATAAAGGTACTTGCCGAAAAAGCCAGGGATAAGAAGCTCACGGTCCAGGAGATGACCGGTGGCACATTTACCATTACAAATGGTGGCGTATACGGCTCGCTGATGTCGACCCCGATTCTGAATCCACCCCAGAGTGCGATCCTGGGAATGCATGCGATTAAAGATCGTCCCATCGCCGTTGATGGCAAGGTGGAAATCAGGCCCATGATGTATGTAGCGCTCTCGTATGATCACCGGATTATCGACGGTAAAGATTCCGTTGGTTTCCTCGTTAAGTTAAAGGAGTTGATTGAAGATCCCGCTAAGTTGCTTTTCGGTGGCAAAAGTTCTGAAGAGCAATTGCTTGGATTGTAGAAAATACATTCATAAGAATAAAATGCATCCGGAAATGGGTGCCTTTTGTTGTTTAGTATTGTACCAGCTAAATAATCCGGTTTCCGGACATCATGAACCAAAATTGAGTTTCTTCAGGAACACTTATCACCTCTAAAAAAAGATACTCTGTGTTCAATCCCGAATTATCCTTCCGGTTTTTTTCTTGAAGCTGATACAATGCCCGTATTGACAAA
>JBBRGI010000034.1:0-17298 GCA_038240855.1 Bacteroidales bacterium
GCTTTGGTAACGACGAGCTTATCATCGGTAACTTTGACCGTACCGCCAATCGCCTTTATTTTCAGATGAATCTCAAAATTGGTTCCTTCACCATTCACCTCATCATAACCCACCTGTATTGGTTCGTAGTTCCGGTGAGCCACATAACTTGGAGCCTTTCCCCGAAGAACAAAATAATTATCTGATTTTGAAATTATATTATACCTGAGCTTACTCGACATCCAGGTCTCGAATGAAATGGAGTTTTTAGTACTGCCTGTAAGTTCAACAACCAGTGTTTTATCGGGATAACTGAGAAACGATTCACGCTTATAGGTTCCCTGGGGTGTCTGATAGCTGACAGTTGCAATGGCATTCCGGATGTTCAGGTCGCGGTAATAATTATTTACGATTGTATCAGCAAGATTCATACGCAGGAAGAGATCACCCATAGGCAGATAACGTGCAGAATACGGTCCATGAATCTTTTTCCATGCTTCTCCGGCCTTTTCATAGTTACCGGTAGCTACTGCTTCACGGGTCTGTTTAAGTATCTCAGGACCATCGGAATTATTCCCATCTTTGGATGAGCCCGACCATAAGGTAAGATCATTTAGCTGGTAGCGTTCAGTGACGATTCCGCCGAAAACCATTGCTCCCATTTTTCCGTTACCCATCGGAAGCGCCTCTTCCCAGATGGAAGCAGGCCTGTTATACCAAAGTTTAAGGTTTGGATCTTCCGCTTTTTTGGATTGCGCAGTAACTAACCCAAAGCAGGCAGAAATGAACGCCAAAATTAATATTCTTCTCATTGACAACTATTTAAAATTATATCTTTTCCTAAAGTTACTTCCTGTTTTTCAATTGTGCAAGGTACAATGAAGCGGGTTGTAGTCCGGGTTTGTTCAACCCTTCCCATTCACCATCCGGTTTGTCGCTGAATCTGCCCGGGTATTTCTGACCCTGTAGTCCTATGCACCAATTCTTTGCTGAAACCCAGGGATTCTGTACCGCAACTTTACCGGCTTTACAGTTCCAGATTACCTGGTTAGCTCCAGCCCACCCATGTCCTGATCCATAATTTCCGCGATCCTGAACATTTATCTCTCCATCGGTATCTATGTTATCGTACAATGTTCCCGCCGTCCAACGATGGTGCGGGCCAATATCAGCATGGGCATTCCTCGTTTTACAGTTATAAAACACATTCGGCCCGCAGACTTTCGAACCCGTTACATAGTCATGCCGGGCTTCTGTCGATTCGCAATTCTTTACCAGAATCATTTGTCCGTTCACACTAAACGAATACCTGCGTCCCCCGGTGATAACAGATTTCGCATCAAGGCATTTTGAATCGACAATTGTAATGTATTTTCCGCTGCCACCTACATTGACACAGCTATTCCCGAAATATTTCGAAGTAACTTTGCTCACCCAGCTATTCTCCACATTCCCAAAATCAATGGCCACCCATCCATGATTTTCATCCGTATCTGACAGATAATCTGATTTAAACAGTATATTTTCAATGCCAACCTCTGAAATTCTTCCATCGAATTCATACTTATATACGGCCCCTCCTCCATATTTTCGTTCCATGGCCATTACAACGGGATTGTCGATAACTATTTTATTTCCCTCTATTCCGGTAATGGTGCGTTCAAAATTCAGATCATACGTATTGGGCTGCCATTGTTTGGTACCAGGCCGCTCGATAATCTGATCCATCTTCAAATCCTTAATCCACTTTTCGGTACTGGGACGATAAACCACAACCTGATCTCCAACTTTAAATTTCCCTGCATCCCCGACAGTAAATGAAAAGGCACCAACAGGAACGTAAGCATCCGAAATGGGTGTCCGGGTTCCAGGTAGCTCCACTCTTCTTCCTGAACCTGAAATAACAAGCAATTTTCGCTGCTCTTTGCCTGATGCTACCAGTACAGTTCCATTTTCATTGTCACCTTCACCACGAAGAATTATGCCTCCTGAAGTTATTTTCAACGAGCCCGGAATACGCCAGGTTCCTTTTTTCAGCAGGATAGCACCCCTGATCCCACGTTTATCCATTGGCAGGAGGGCAACCTCAGCAATGGCCTGCTGGATTAATCGCTGACTGTCACCACTTTTCGGAGCCGTGATGGTCTTCACTACCCGAACAGCCGGGATTTCAGCATCGCCCTGGTGATATCCTACACGACTGAAATCGGGAATTATATTTCCATTTTCATCGGATAAATAGCTCAGTTTCCCGTTTGATTCCTGTACATATTTTGACTGCCAGCTTGGCTGTGCATAACCTGATAAGATGGTTAATACTGCAAACACTATTAAAGCCGTTTTTTTGTTTTTCATATTCATTTGGTTTTGAATTACTTGTTTATTTTTAATCCACTAAAAAGCAGCATTTTGGCCAACCGCATCCAACGTCAGAACTCCATTGATAATTTTGGAAGAGGAGAACTGATCTGCACCGGCATCCGGTTTCGCGGAACGTGTCTGGCCGTCAATATCAACGATGACGTAAGGAAATGATCCGATGGTATTACCGATTGCAGGACTTTTGGCCGAAATATGATACACACCATTTTTGCCCTGAATGAGCAACGGATCGACCGATTGATATCCCTCAGCGGGGATAGTACCAACTTCTTCGGTTTTCCAGATAATATTTCCCTTCCAGGTCGGACTTACTATATTGCCGCTGATTTTGACTGCAGGCCCCCCGCCCTGGATGATATTGTGGGCTACCGTAATATACGTGGCTCCCAATCCCCCATTTCTGTTAGCCATGATTATATTGACCTTATTATTTATCAATGTATTAAACGTGACTTCAACAGAATCGGGACGATCGTGCATAACAAGTTTATCGGGAGGAATGATTCCGTCTCCATTGCCAATATTGATGGCGGGGGAACAATTCTCAAAATAGTTACTGAAAATCTTATGATTGGAACCGTAAAACCTTATTCCATCTGAGCCAATAAAGTAGTTTCCGTAAACCTGACAGTAGTTTCCGTGTCTTAATGATAATTCGGTCACCCCTTCGCCGAATGTGTTGTACCGGTAAATATTATTACACGATTTATTACATATATTCTCATTCTCACCCCTGGTCTGGCTAAAAAGATTAAACTCAACCAATGTAAAGGAGGATGAAAGGCTTCTGCCACTCAATCCAACCTGGATAGAACTGCAGTTATTCGAAGTAGGTGCAAATTTATAAAAGTAGTTATGATGGATCCATGTTCTTTGGGCCATACCGCTTCCCCCCGGTCCCTGGACTGAAATCATCTGACCTTCGGTAAATTTATTCTGAAAGGTATTGTGATCGATTTGATTGTCATCGCCCGAAACGGAGAGATAAGCTCCTTTTCCTTTACATTCGAACAGGTTCCTGGTTATCCGGCAGTGGTTCGCACCAACGGCTATTTTCGTTTTACCTGCTTCATGGGTAAATTTAAATCCACGGATCACGACAAAGGCGGCGGAACTTCCCAGTTCAAAGCCTCCTGTACCATTGATTTCGACGCCGCCGATTGTTTGTGCCGCGATCACAATTGGTTTTTCAGCGCTCCCTGCAGTTTTCACTAATATCTTACTCTCCGCGGTATAAATTCCATCTGCCAGTGTAATTGTTTGACCCGGTAGAGCTTTGTCAACAGCTTCCTGAAGTGAAGTAATTGAACTGACATTGATTGTTGATTCCTGTGCCAGGGTTATGTTGGCCAACAGGAGCGTAATCATGACACAAAAGTAATTCTGCATTTTATTCATATTTTTTGGTGATTTATTCAGCCTCAATTTTGAAGGAATAGGCCAGACGTTAATTTCGTGAACGTTTAAAATTCTGATCAGTTAGGGGAAGTTTGTGTGTATATTTTGATAGTTTCCGGGCAGTGATGGCCTGGGGCAATGTGAAAAACTTATTTTCAGCCAGCCCCTTAAATCCTTTAGCTACTTCGGCACTTAACAGTGAACCGGTAATAATTCCCAGGCTGTTGTATAAAAATTTCCGTCTGTCCATGTTGATTCTCTTTTAAAATATCAAATAGAATCCGGCATCTTTATTCTTCCGTCAAAATCATTCCGTTCGCATTCAGGTTCGAGTGGAAATCTAACCGGCTTGTTATCGCGTTGTGACCTATAGATGGCTGTAAATAATTCGACCGTGATACGACCCTCCTCTCCTGAAGTCATTGGTTTATGATTATTGATTATAGCATCACAAAAATCTTCATTCTGCAACTTCATATAGTATTCCATGGCATTGATGGAATTGAAAAAAAGCGAGTCCTGCTTATTCCATTCTTCCAGCATTGCCTCTTCACCGGGAACAGTCCAGAGATCATTCACCGGAGGTTCCGTAATTGATGACATTCCTGCAATAAACATCGCGCCGCCATCGGTCTGTACACCAACCGAGGCACCGTTCGATCCATGCACATGCACTTTACCATAAATACCGGGTTTCTGCGAATTGCTTACTATAATATTCCCGATTCCGCCATTTTTAAATTTTATCACGGCCACCGCAGAATCTTCAACCTCGATGTAGGGGTGGTTCAGGTTTTTCCAGAAGCCAAACAATTCATCGATTGGCCCCATAAGCCATTGAAAGATATCGAGCTGATGTGGTGCCTGGTTAACCAGCACACCGCCTCCCTCCATTTCCCACGTACCACGCCACTCGTCACTGTCGTAATAATTCTGATCACGCCATCCCAGCATAGTGATGGTTCCCAATGCAGGTGTCCCAATTTTGCCCTGGTCAATTGCCTGCCGGAGACGCTGCACCGGTGCATAAAACCGTCGCTGACTCACTACTGCGAGCTTTACTTTATTTTTTCTGCAACACGCAATCATCGCATCGCAATCCTGTAAAGAGGCAGCCAGTGGTTTTTCGACAAGACAGTGTGCACCCAGATTGGCGGCTTTGATAACTACCTCTGCATGATAAGGATGCGGCGTACAAACCACCACCGACTCAATCCCTGCTTCTTTGATCATCTTCTCTATATCGTCAAAAGCCAGAATTCCGTATCTGATGGCAAATTCCTCTGCTTTTGCGAGTGAACGGCTGTAAATAGCTGTCAATTCTGTATTATATCCTTGTTGCAAGGCGGTTGCATGAAGGTGTGACACCTTTCCACAACCGATGATGGCTGTTTTAATTTTTCGTTGCATTATGGAATCAGGGTTTTAAAATTACTTTTATAAGACCTTTTTCATGATTATAAAGACGGTTAAACCATTCGGCACCCTCTTTCAGCGGAGCAATGGCACTTGTGAGCGGTTCAAGTTCGATAAGACCCTGGCTGATAAGTTCGAGTACCTGCTCATATTCACCGCATATTGCACAACTTCCCTGTATTTTTAACTGGCGCGTAACCACTTTTTGAAGCGGGAAATTAACCTCTGCAGAAATATTTCCTACCAGCGTGATTTGCGCACCTTTGCGGACAGATTCGATCAACGTTTTGAGCACCGGCGTGATTCCTACTACTTCAAATCCAATATCTGCTCCTCTGCCGCCAGTCATCTTTAGTACTTCGGCTGTTACATTCATGGTATCAGCTCTGAACGCGTGGGTTGCGCCAAGTTTCAGGGCAAGGTCGAGACGTTCCTGATCAAGATCAAACGTGATAATCTTTCCACATCCGGCGAGTTTCAGCAACTGAATCACAAAAAGTGCGATCATTCCGGTTCCCCCGACCAATGCGGTATCGTTCACCGAGATGGTGGTCAGGTTCACGGCATGAAGCGCTACCGCAACTGGTTCTACCATAGCGGCATGTTCGAAACTTACACTCAAGGGAATTTTGTACAGAATATGTTGCGGAACCGCCACAAATTCGGCAAAAGCGCCGTCTCTCTTGAATTCAGGACATGAAACACCCAGCACCATCCGGTTATCGCTCAGGTTATAAAGACCTTTCCGCGTATACCAGTCATCGAGACGGTAAATTGTTGAGTCAAAAGTAACCCTGTCGCCAGGATGCCAGTTGGTTACTTCTGATCCAATTGCCTCAATGACTCCTGCAGCTTCGTGTCCCATGATGACAGGAGGTATCCGCCGACCGGTACTCCCGTCCATTCCATGCACATCGCTTCCGCAGATTCCAACGGCCATCACCCTGATAAGCACCTCGTCGGGCTGAATTGCCGGAACGGGTACTTCCTGCAATTCGAATTTTTTATATTCGGTTAATACTAGTGCCTGCATGACTATTTTTTTATAATGTTCTGTCGTTCTGTTTGTTTTCGTAATAATCAAAATGATTTCCAAGTTTTTCCTTTAACTCCCGGGTGGCTTCATTGAGCTGCTGAACCAATTGCTGATCTAAATCGCTCTCTGCGGGTTCTCATTTATTCACTTTTCAGAACCATCTTTAAAATTCCTTACCTTTCTCCATTTTACGAGTGCTCCGTCGGTTTTTAAAGTACCGTAACAGCCATATTTATGGTAGTTTTTCCAGTCATGGTTGGTCACCTTTTCGTTGTCGGGGAATTCGAGTTTTTTTACATCGTTGATATAAATAATGAATTTGTTTCCAACATCTTCCTGTAAATGGATCACATTCACTTTGACCTCTTTATGTCCGATCTGAGCGGATACCACGGTGCTGTATAAAACAGACATCAGCAGGAATAATAACTTTTTTTTGGACGACATATTATTGATATTTAATGGTTTGATACTTATTTATTCAGTTGGGTGGCCAGGAAGGCAATCATTTTCTCATTCAGATTAGTAATGATTTTAATTCTTCTACTACTTCATTATTTATTGGTTTTAACATGAATGAGCTTTTTGGCTGTTTCTTCAGGCAAATCTCATCAAGGTTGTTTTCATTTTCAATTCATCGATAGCTCAAAATTACCTCTGGTCCACCATTAGCTCGATCAGTCCTTCTCCGGGATACCATTCCAGGTTTTCATCCCGCCAGGGATACCGCTTGCAACGAAGGTTCTCACGGAAACTGAGGCTGAGCAAGTCCATATAGGTGAAGTATATCCCCATGTCGGGAATTTCACGAAGTTCCTTCCAGGCGGAAATATCCTCCACATAGGGGGGCGTACCAATTCCCCGGGCCTGAATATAAAGCAGGGTGGTACCGTAATCGCTGTCGTCGACCCTGGTCATTTCATAGCGAATTTTGATGTCGCCCTCAAACTCCTGTCGGGTCCAAAGCACGGCGTGATGGGCGTTATATTCCACGGAATCGTCGCTCTTGGTCACGGTGCCAGCGGAGAAAAACAGGCCTTCCTCCGTGGTGCGTAGGGTGGCCTTTTTCCCGTCGAGGAACCAGTTTTTCCGCCAGTCCCCAGTCATAGAATCTTCTAAGAGGATATTGGCTTCAGCTTCCTAGTCTTTCAATACGCGCATCGCCAGGTCCTGTCCGATACGGTCGATCAGTTGCTGAACGAACAGGCTTCTCGGTTCGACCGGTGCGTCCGGGCTTTCGATGTAACCGCTGCCCATCAGTGCGTAGCCATAAAACTTACCTTCCTGAGGCGTGCCCCAGTAGCCTGAACGAGTGTTGGAATACTTGATTGCACTGGGATCGAAGCCTTCTTTTTTATCACCGGTGTAGCCAATCGCGAAGTTATTTTCTCCCTCTGTTTCAGGGTCAAAGACTACGATATAGGACGCATTACAATTCCAAATCATGGTATTGGCGGCAGCCCAGCCGTGGCCAGTACCGGAATCCCCGCGATTGATTGCAGCAATGCTTCCGTCTTTCGTCGTGATGTTATCGTAGAGAAAACCGGTGCCCCAGCGGTGGTGCGGCTCGGATTGTTCGCCGCGGACCGCTGTGGAATTCACGAAGGCAAAAGGACCCATGGTTCGTGCCCCCCCCGCAAAATCGTGGCGTGCATCCTCCGAATAACAGTTGTAAACCAAATGGCCGGTTCCACCGTTGATCGAGTAAGAGTAACGAAAGCCTCCGCGTTTTGAACCCACGGGCTCAAGGTACTTGCAATCACGAACGGTAATTTGACGCGAGCCGTCTCCCATAGACACAGCTGCAAATTGCAGGTGTTTCACGGTCACATTCCGCACCCAACTGTCCATGGCATTGCTGACAGAGATTGCAGTTCTGAAATTTAGGAAGTTAACGTCTTTCCCCGTATCCTTTACTGTGGTGTCATAGTTGGAGACCAGACGAAGTGACTCCACTCCGGAATGGGTCGCCAGAGAACTTATATCCGCTTTGAACACCTCTCCGCCGCCATGTTCTTTTGCGATCGACTGCGGCATCATCACGTCAAGCGTGATCGTGTTCCCGTCCACCTTTGCGATTTGCCGAAGGTGCATAAACTGGTAGGACTCCGGCTTCCAGAGATTTTTCTTCGACCCTTCTTCGCCGCCACGAATGTGACGGAGACGCTCTCCCATACCAAGGTCGTCAATCCATTTCTGATTGACGGTCTTCCTGACAAACACGAAGTCGCCCGGCTTAAACGAACCGGCATCCGTTACCGAAACCTCATAGCTTCCGGAAGGCACATAGTCGTCGGCGATTCTGACGGTGCTTTCGCGAAGTTCTTTGATTCCACCCGCACCAAATTCGATGGCATTCCCGTCACCTTTGGCGCTCCGCAGGATAAGTATGGTGCCATTTTCATCGTCACCTTCACCGCGAAGGACTACTCCTGATGGAATCTGTAAGCTACCGTTGACATAGTAGGTGCCGGCTTTGAGTAGGACCGCACCTTTAACGCCGTCGGCGTCGGGTGTCATGTCAGCAACTTTGTTCAGGGCTGCCTGAATCTCACCTTGACTGTCAGGGCCTTTGGGATAGGCCATATTCCCGTCCCGGCTGATTTCGCCCAAGAGTGGCCGCAGGATTTTCCTGACGGGCGCATCAGGAATAGGAACATTGCTCTGTTTGTATCCTATCCGGGACCAGTCGAGGACACGGTCACCCTTGTTGCTATAGGGCTTGTAAACAAGCTTTCCGTCAGAGCCCATCGAGACCAATGGCTTGAGCGGGCTTGGCTTGAAAGTGTAGGTGGGTATCTCTTTAGGCTCGGGGTTCACCCACGACTCAGGAAGATCAGTATCCTGGGAATACAACTCTGTAGTCATCGTCTGACATGCAATAACGCCTATGATTAAAAGATAGTGTGAAAATTTCAACATGATTTTTATTGATTAATAGATAAGAAAATATAGACATAGTAAAATTAAAAAAAAATAAGTTTTTTTGATTTAGATGCTATCCCAAGTTGTTTTGTATTCGTTCCATCAAAAAAAAACACTTAAGCCCTTACTGTGCCTTTATTTACTTTTTTGGTATCAGCAAAACATTTCGCAGATTTACCGAGGCCCAATCCTTACTTATCGCCCTTATTTCAAGGGTATATGTGCCTGCTTCCTTGATGCTTAAAGTACCCAGATCAATCATGCGAAAATTACTGTAACTTCCTGATGGTATTATCTCAACATTGGTAAGGGGTTGATCAACTATATTAAAGCTTATTTTGCTTTTTTCTTCTCCGGCAAAATCGGCCTGTAAGTCAAATGTTCCGGGCTGTTCTATCTCAAAAGTGTAGCTAATCCAAGTCCTTGCATCTGTCCATTGTCCAATATTCATTTCTCCACCCTTCTGTTCCAAGCTGAGGTTGGTTGCTATGCGATTGTGCAAATCTGCATATTCAGGTTCCAGTACAAGATTCCCATTTTTGTCCTGAGCAGGAAGCATTGTTTCCACCTCTAATTGACCTTCAATCTCGAGCTTGATTATAGTGGAAATTACATCCGGTGCACTTTTGGGTACAGAGATGCTTATTCCTGATTCATCACCTTTCAATTTTTTCCAGCTTAGTTCTTGTCCGCCCTGCATGAGCGTAATTGAAGAGGGATTGTTTTTTAGTCCCGGCAGGATTAATTTACCGTCTTCGGGCCAGTCGAATACGTGCAGGTAGAGAACTGCTCCATTCGGATGGATCTTTTTCGTGCACCTTCCCCAGGTTAGACGAAAGAAAGGACTTGCAGTGGTTCCGTAAATCGCCTCTCCGTTTATATCCATCCAGGCACCTATCTCCTCCAGGCGGTCGATGCTAGCCTGTGGAATAAGTCCTTCAGCCGTAGGGCCCACATTCAGAAGAAAATTTCCCCCCTTACTGGCAATGTCACATAGCTTTTGGATCAGTTCTTCGGTGGATTTCCAGTCATGATCATAGCTCTTATATCCCCATGTCCGGTTCATGGTCATACAAACCTCCCAGTCCCGATCCTTAAATCCAACAGCAGGAATGTGTTGCTCCGGCGTTTCAGTATCGCCTTCGTATCCACCACCGAGCCTGTTGTTGGTAATGATTCCGGGTACAATGCGGATCAGCGGAATTAAGGTTTCCGCTCTCTCCTGGTTCATCCAGGTTGGTGTATCCCACCACAGGACATCCGGACGATAGCGACTAAGTATTTCCCCAACCTGTGGCGCAGCTATTTGCTCAAGGTATGTATCGAAATCCCCGTACTGCAAGGTATCCCAACCTGTTCCCTCCTCATGCCTGGATTTTGCTCCACCCGGATGGTTCCAATCCTGGGCCTGTGAATAATAAAGTCCAAATTTTAATCCTTGATCTCGTGCAGCCTCTGCTAAGGGGCCAATTAGGTCTTTTCCATAGGGCGTTGCATCTTCTACATCCCAATCTGTAACTGCAGAAGGAAATAAAGCAAATCCATCATGGTGTTTTGATGTGATTACCATGTAATTCATGCCTGCCTTTTTTGCTAGTTTAGCCCATTCGACCGGGTTATATTTCACTGGGTTGAATTCCTTAGCATAAGCCTTATACTCATTTACAGGAATCTGCGCTTTCAGCATAATCCACTCGCCAATTCCATCTATTTGTTTACCGTTATATGTTCCGGCAGGGACGGCATAAACCCCCCAATGTATGAACATGCCAAACCTTGCTTCTCTCCACCAGGCCATCCGTTCATCTTTTTGTTCCTTTGTCTCATTTTGATACGGGTCATAAGGTGTTTGGGAATGACCTGCGATCATTACTACCAATAAAATAATTGTCATTAGTTTTCTCATAATTTGTAGAATTATATTAGTTTTTATTTAATGTATATTCAGTTGTCACTGTTCAATGTTAATTCTGGTCTCTTTTCCAGGAACAAGGACATACTCTTTTTCTTTGTCCATGGAATTTCCCACAATTACCGTCTGTTGAATTTTATCGCCAACAGCTTCAGCAATATCGCTTCCAAAAATATCATACACATAGCCCAGCACCGGATCTTCGCCCTGTTGTAAGGTCACTGCTTTCTTGTTGAGGGTTGCGCCGGCTGCACAAACAAAGAAGGCCAGTTTTTCAGATCCCTTGAGCTCACCCCGGATCGTTGGTCCAACAGAAAACTCAACTTCATTGACAACGATTGATTTTTTACTATTTGTAAGTTCCACCTGATCGAAGATTTGGTAGGCTCCGCAAATATCCGGCAGCTCGGTGCACGCCTGCTTGACATCGCCCAAATAACCGGCAAAAGGTTCTGGCAGAGCCCCTGAATCATAACCCAAAAGTCTCTTGATCTGGTCCTGATCGATGACCAGCTCATCAAAGCTAAACTTGATTGTAGTTGCTGCTTTTACAGTATTCATCATATATGATTTGTAGGTTTTCTTTTCTTTTAAAGGTCCCGATCAATACCAGTTCTCGCGATCCCTTGAAGGTAGGAATTTTCTGAAAGGTGACATCAGAGAAAACCCCCTGTACGAAAATGGCCTGACCATCTTTCAGCTTAACAAATCCCTTGCAGCGGATTCTACATCTTCTCCCCCAGATGAATGAGGCTCGGATCCTTGCGAAGGGCCTTCATATACTGTGCGTGCAGCGTCGCGAGCCTTTTTGCATATTCGCTGTTTATCGCAGCCTTCTCTTTCTTATTCAACGGGTCGCAAAGGCCGTCAATCATGTCATTCCTAAAGGCCTGCAGCATATAGAATCGGTCTCTCGCAGGACCAGCATCGTTTAGGTGTCCTCCCTTGGTAGGACTTACCTCGGACTGCGTTGGGCATTCGATGTATCCGTATCCTATTTTTTTCCCGCCGATTCTTATTTCGGTTGTTGCGTTATGGTATATGGCATTGGCTACCGCCGTCAAAAAGCGGTCGTCAATGCCCAGTTCCGGCATCGATTCATACAGGCACATCAACCCCTGCATGGTATGCGAATAGTGGCCAACATCCTCTGCTCTTTTGAAGATAACGCAACCATCTACTTTGCGGCCTACCTCTCCACGGGGGGAATAGGGATAGTAAAAATGATTCTCGCCATCGAATTTGCATAAGTGGCCAATGCTGAACCAGTTCTTTATAAACTCCTGGATCACCTTGCGATAGCGGTCAATCGTCGGCTGGTACTCCTTTGTCTTTTTGAGCGCCTGCAGATCCTCGAGCGCCGCCGTTGCCATGGAGAGTGTGCCGATCCCGTTCATGGAGCGGTTAAAGGCCCGGTATCTGAAGTCGTCAGCCAGTTTTTGAGGGATGCCCATTTCCGGATCGAGGGAGTTGGTCCCTTCGCAGGTCGGCTCCAAAACGGAAACCATGGTGTTGAGAAACGTTTCGGCCTCTGCAATATCGTTCGTGCTGACCGCACTAGGCTGCTTTTGCGCCAACTGCAGCGTGATTCGCGCACAGGCTGCCATGGAATACATGAACGGCATGCCCTCGGGATCGCTTGCCTTCGCCTGTGCAACAGTAGGATATTCTGTTGACAGCTTGTTGTAATGCCGGGCCGACTCAAGAAGTTTGTCAAGGAGTCGCTTGTCGCCCGTGGCTCGATAGGCCTTGTAGAAATCAAGCCAATTGTGGACGGGAAAGAAAAATCTCATCGTCACGAAATTTTCCATGGAGGCGACTGGATCCGTAAATTGCAATTCCTGGATGCCGTTCGGCTGGGCCAGCGTCTCCTGGATCAGAATTTCCACCTCCTCTTTTGGAGGCAATTTGTCAGTGGAAAAGGATTTCGGCTCCCAGCCTTCAGGGGGAACGAACGTGTTGGTAGATGGGAGCTTATTCCACTCTTCATCGGATATTGTGGCGAGACTCGGGCCCCGCTCTATGCAGTGAGGACAAACGTTAAATCCGTCCGCAACCCACTCTTTCAGAGTGCGTCGCATGTGAGTTCTATCGGGCCAGTAACGGTGGCATCCAGCCACGTGCTTGTAACTGTCCTTTCTATCGTCACCATAGAGGATGGTATCGTCAGTGAACGTCTTCTCCGGATACTTCCTCTGATAGCCTTGAAAGCAGCAATTATTTCGTCCTGATTGTCCTGATTCACCAATGCGGTAGCCGGCCTTATCGGCCTCCTCCAGCGTCATGGTTTTCTCTTTCAGGATAAGTTCAGGGCAGTTCTCCGCATGGACACGGAACCACAATGCATCGCAATAGACCGTCGTGTTGGGATCATATTCCACAGTATCAGCAGCAGAAACGCTGGGTACCTCTTTAAACGCTGTTGGTTCCATTCCGTAAAATTTGCCGTCGCTGTAACCTGTGGCCTTCACAAATTTATATCCCATCTCGTCTAACTTTGTAACGGCAGACTCAGGATTTTCTGTCATGGCTTCGCGCACGGAATACAATTGCTGTCCGGTAAACTTTTCCGGAGTAACTGCATAGCAGGTAACAAATAACAGTTGTGCAAATGCCGAAACTGCAATAAATATAAAAATTTTAAATGTTACTTTTTTTAACATCTTTCTTTGGTTTTTAAGTTCTGTATTAATTATTCAAATCTATTTAATACTTAGTTAGTTATTTAAAAACAAAACTAATTCTATCTCGCCAAGGTACTTCCTGCTGAACTCAAATCAATGGGTTCGATACCTAAATCTGGTGCAGGGGACCCCGGTTTAAAACGGAAAACCTGTTGTTTCATCGCTTCTTCGTCGAACATCGGATCGGCAAACAGCATCCCCACATTGGCGTCTCCTCTTTTATCAGGAGCAATCACGTCCTGTCCCAATTTGATTTCATCTGGTGGATCTTCCACGAAGATCAGGGAATTGGAAATCCTGTCAAAAAATTCATAGATCATTTTCACATCGGGAAACCTTTTATACTGGTTGAAATGCTCTTTGCCCTGGGGTGTATTATATAGTATAAAGTTGTCGATTTCTGTTGGACACCACCTCCGTGCGATAAAAAGCTCTGTATCTATAGCAAAATTGTTGCGGATTTCTCCGGGACCTTTGATTTGCATCATTCTGGAACCCCGCACCCCCACATTGTGCGTGATTATTGTATAACCCGAAACATCATCCAGTCGAATGTATCCATTGGAATTATAAATATCATGAAGATAGTTCCTTACAGCCCGGTTATTCTTCCCCATTGCAGAAAAATAGATGCCGTTTCCGTCATGCAGTTCCAGCATAACCCTGTATATCTCGTTGTACTCAATAAGGTTTTCACGAGCATGTAAAAGTGGCTCGATTTTACTCACATCAAATTCAAGCCAGTTACGCAGCATTTCAGGAGTTATGTGTTTGATGAAAGGACCAATTTCATCGACGCGGATACTGCTCACCCATTCGCGCCGGTTACCGAGCGGCTTTGCCAATACCAATTCATGAGGCCGGCAACCACTGATTATCATTCCGTTGTAGGCTAGGTCATGAATTGTGTTGTGGCTAATGAGGTTATGTCCGCTTTGGGCAATAAAGATACCGGGAGAGTGCTTGTAAATAGTTCCAACGTGGTGGATGTAATTATTGGTAACGGTATTAAATTTATTCTCATCCTTTAAGCCGGGTCCGTAGCCACTCAGTAATATACCCGTACCTCCGAGATGTGCAATAACACAGTCGGCTACTTTAATGCGTTGTGCATGCAAATCCAAACGTATTCCGCTACCACTGCTTGCTTCAAAGGTACATTTAACCACCGAACAGTCTTCGGCATGCCGGAAACGTAATATTGCATTTCCTTTGTCGTACATTTCCCAGTCGTGCTGCAGTCCTTTGTCTCTTGGTTTCCAGGTATCACGCAAGCCGTGCCGGAAAGTTAGTCCTTCAAAATGCAGAAATTGCACCGGTATGCTGTCTTCAATGCCTTCAACACGAATAAATTCCTGCAGAAAGGGTGCACGAATATCAGCTTTATCAATTGAGTTTTCCGGCCAAATATAAACCCGCGCTTCTTTGCTGTCGAAAATCCATTCTCCCGGTTCATCAAGATATTCAATAGCATTTTCCACAAAATAATCGTTTCCCGGACGAATTCCATACGTAGGATCTACGGCAAAATAAGCGGTTTTGCTTTTTGTATCGATTCGTTCGAGCGGCAACATATTGATAAGCCATCCATGTTTTGGGCTCAGAAAAATTTCGATATCTGACGGTGTTTCCCAGATTTTTAAATCATCACCACTGTAGCGAAATTCCCGGCTGAAAACCACAGGTTCAGCATCCCATTCCACTCCCCTTAAATCTTTGGGTTGAGCATTATATGGATCGAGTAACTGTTTGTCCGAAGCTTTAAACTTTCCAGAACGTGATCGGGATAAAAGTTTTTCCCCATCGTAGAGCGTGGTTATTTGCCATACACCTTTTTGATCTTCAGGTATTTCATGGTACCAAAGTTTGCCCTTGGCTTTATTGGAAATTCCCAGAGGATCATCGGTACTTTTTTTCCAGTTTTTCAGTTTCTTTCCGCCGGTAAAAACAGGAGTTTCATTTGACCAGGCACGATAATGAATGGGGAATTCTTTTGTTCCGGAGTCCTCCGGTCCGAAAATGATAGTTGAATCAAGCACATATTCGCCACCGCGAATCCAGACCGTTAAAGGATCTGAAAGACCATCAGAAATGTGTTCCCGTACCTTAATACGTGCTCCATTCAGTGTGGCAAGCGGACCGTCGCTTTTGTCTATATTTGGTTCCGAAAGCTTTCCTGTCCACTCATCATTGCCATTTGGAGAAATATAAAATTGTATCTCATCCTTCTGAGTCGATGCAAATGCTGCTGCCTGAAATCCAAAAATTGCCAGGACAACAATGGAAATATACATTATGTGAGTTATGCCTCTGTTCATCTCGCGTTATTTCTCTTTTGCTTCATTAAAGGTTCGAAGCATAAATTTTTCCAATTCCTTCTGTCGTGTCTTCGCGCTTTGTATTTCAAATGTACAATCAACACCAGTGGAGTCAGCTGCCTCTCTAAATATGCGGCCAAATTCAGCATGATGAATGCCATTTCTCGTGATCGGTTTTGGGCTATCGTCGCTATAAGTCAAGTATACCGGAGGGTCGTCTTTGCTCAGATGCGTTAGAGGCGAACATTCCAGAGCCAAATCCTTGTAATTCTCCCAGTTGCCAAATAAGGCCTCAGGGCTCGTCGCGCCGACAGACTTCCAAATCATGCTATGGCTGGTGGCTGAGTTTCCTATTCGCTCCTGTATCAACATGGCGTCTATGGTGGTTTGTGCCGAAATCACTGCGGCAGCCAGGAGGCGCGTGGATTCTCTCTCAATGGGATCTTCACTCTCCGGGTTGGCCAGGTCGTCATGGCAAGCTAACCACAAACTGGAACAACCTCCGGCAGACCCTCCTGTGGCAATTATTCGATCCGGATCGATATTCCATTCCGTCGCCTTGCTCCGAACAAATTGAAGCGCTCTGGCCGCATCAATAAGGCTACATGGCAACTTGTTCTCATCTCGAGCCAAACGATAATTGATGCTTACATAAGAAACTCCTTCATTCAGTAAATTGAGATAGGGACCACTGTTCTCTTCCTTGCTGCCAGCGCCCCAGCCTCCACCATGAATATATAACACCAGAGGCGTAGGGGTTTTCGATTCAGCTTTCCAGAAATCCAATTTGTTCCGCTCATAGGGTCCGTAAGTCACATCGAGCAATGTCGGCTCAAAATTCTTCTTTTGAATCTTTACCCAAATACCATCCAACAGGATTGAATCCTGGCGCAGGGGCAGATATTCACCTCTTTTGGTGGTCAACAAGAATACATCATTGTTGAGATCTGCAATAATTGTCTTAACATCTGAAACAAGGTATTCTTTTGAAGACTGCGACTTCGCATTGTAGAATAATCCAATTAACAGGCAAAGGGATATTATTCCTGCTATCCGGTTTATTAATTTAGATAGAATTATTTCTTTACTTACTTTTATCATGATGCAAATTATTTAAGTTGAATTATCTTTTATCACGTTACCCACTTCCCGTAATTTCTGTTAATTTTTTGTCTTTATTACTCTTATATAATGAATTAATAAATATCAATTTGATAAATTATCTATCAAGTCTATCATTTGCTCGCC
>JBBRGI010000035.1:0-17163 GCA_038240855.1 Bacteroidales bacterium
TGGGTCATTAAACCATCGCATAAAGTAAATATTCTTTTGATGGACAAAACCGTATTAACAAATTACGGACTGGAACATCGTGCCATTAACTGGGTGCTGACACATCGGAAATATGTAAAACCGGACGGCAATTTTTATACTCCTGAACATGATTACCGCGGATTCTTTCCCCTTGAAAATTCTCAGTTTTTAATTAAGGATCTATCCCGACAAACCGATCTACAGTTGGACAGTCTCAGCACGGTGACAGATATGGCCTATTTTACAGATACTTATGGCATTTACAAAAACGAATGGTACCGCAAAAAAGACATGACCGAACATTCAGACAAAGTGTATGGCGGCTTACATATCAATGATGTGCGTTATCTAAAGAAAATGAAGGAGAAGAATAAACTAATAATTGCTGAATTTAACCTTTTTGCGACCCCAACATCAACTGCAGAAAGAGTAGAAACGGAGCATCTTTTAGGACTGAAATGGAGCGGATGGACCGGCCGGTATTTCGAACAGCTCGACACGATAAAAAACCCGGGATTGCCCAAATGGGTCATCCGGCTTTATAAAGAGCAACACCAGTCTGAATGGCCCTTTACCAAACCGGGAATTGTTTTCATACATTCTGACGAGACCATTGCAATTTTGGAAAAGGAAACCGACCTGGACTTTGAAGTTCCAATTGTGAAAAGCTTTAATTATGGAGTAGAGAAGTTCAATATTCCAAAGGAAATAAGATATCCGTATTGGTTTGATATCACACTAAGCACCGACACAAACAACCGTGTTTTATCCTACTACGAAATTTCTCCTAATGAAAGTGGAGATTCAATTCTTCATCATCACGGCATCCCAAGGATTTTTCCGGCAGCTTTTGAAAATATTCAAGCCTCTCCACATTACTATTTCTGTGGAGATTTTACCGACGTACCGATCAAAAATGCTTTCGAAGAATTAATTGGGATGGAATACCTGAAGATGTTTGTTCTGAATGAGAACGATTTAAACGACAGGTCACCATTCTTTTGGAGATATTATCTGCCAATAACCTCAAAAATTCTTGATAACTATTTCGAAAACTGAACGGCCTTGACAGTGTTGGATCATTAGCAATGTGACATATTGTAGCGCCGCATTTTAATCCGGTGAAAATGTAATTTACACATAACTATAAGTACTGCAGGCACTTCCCATATTTTTATGACCTGAACAAACTATTCTTCTGACGATTCAGGGTTTCAACCTGAATTTAAGACTATCGGGAATCAGTTTATTATTCAAACTCGCCTTTAAATTATCTGTCTTGAATTTATCGAACTTTCGCTTTATATCAGTCAGTTTTTTCTCATCGGTCAACTTATCAAGTGCGAGATTTTCTGAAACCTTAAATAGTTGATCATTTACAATAAAATACTCTCCATCAATATAATCAATGATCTCGTTCTTGGTTCTGATAAATGGGATTGACCGTGTGTTTCTGAAAGTTGTTACGCTGTCGAAACCTTGTCCAAGCCATGGAACATACGCAGGGAATTTCATCCCGTAATTATTTTTCAGGAAGGCCACCACCGAAGGGGTGAAATCGAGGTGCGATATTACCGAAGAAAATCTGGCCGGTGATTTAATCATAGGTGAGAAAATAATCAAGGGAACATGAAAACGATCAATCTGGGTGGATATCGGTGGTGACGACATCCGGTGATCGCCTGTAATGATGAAAATTGTGTTCGTAAAATCTGCCCGTTTTTGATATTCTCCGAAAAAATAGCGCAGTGCATCATCAAAATAAAGTACAGAGGCGTAATTGGGAAGATATTTGCGGTATTCTGTTTTTTGAGTTTCATTAAATTTGAATGCAGTTAATCGCTGCTCCACCTTTTCATTGTAGTATTCCTGGTCCTGAATCCGGTACGGATCATGCATAGCAAGCGTGAGGTAGATGTCGAGCCGGGGGCCCGATCCCGCGTTGGCAATAATTTCGAACCCTTTTTTAAAAATATCCTTTTCACCATAACCCCAGGTAAACTTACCCGAATTGGCAGGCATTTTCTTATACCCGGAGCCGAAATCATTTTCTTCGATCACATCATCAATACCCTGTTTGTTCAGAAATAAATTCATATTGTCGAAATTTGCATCGCCGCCATAAAAAAACCGTGATGTATAACCACGCTCTTTCAGCAGACTGATCAACGACATTCCATCCGGCATGGAGGTGCCCAATTCCGCAAATCCACTCTTACCGTAAGGCATCGATCCGAAAACAGAAGGAAGAACCTCAAAAGTACGACCAGCTGTGCTCAATGTATTTTCCCAGTACAGACTATGATTTTCAAGCGAATCAAGAAATGGGGTAAAACTTTCCAGATAGGCGTCTTTGCCGCTGTAAGCTCTGCCCAGGCTTTCTACAATGATAAAGACCAGATTTGGCTTATCTGTCCCCACATTAAAATGCTTACCCAAAATATCGGGTGTATCATCCTTGCGGAGAAAAGGATACTCAGGACTGATAAATTCGAAGGACTTCCCAGGCACACTCAGGCCTGTGTAAAAATAATTAAACAGTGCCGCTTCACTTGCTTCCGCCGGGTAAAGAAAAAGATAAGTTGCGGAGAAGATATGATAGGCTTTATTGGTCACCAGGTCATAGGCCAATTCCGAATTAAACTTGCCCGCATCAGGTTTGGTATATTTTTGGAACGACAGTGACATCAAACTCAATGCCACGAATACAAATGCCACGGTACGACCAGGTTTTAATCGTTTCGAAACGGAGATTAATAGAATGGCGATCAAAATCGCAAAAAAGAATGGAATAAGTGATGTAAATGCGAAACCCCCACCTGCTGAGGCAATCCCGACTATTTCCTCAAATGAGTAACCAAACAAATCGACTCCAAGCAACAGTGAAGTAACACTCAGATACTGAATCAGGGCAAGTTCCACGACAACGAAGCTAATTATTAAAATACCTGACACGATCACAGCCAGACGCCCCGAAATAAGAAACAGGAACAAAAACGGGAAAATAAACCAGGCTGAAAGATTTAACAACATTAGAGTGTCGTGTAATATGCCCCTGAATTCAAGTACCATACTATCTGAAGGTATGGTAATTGTATTTTTCAGAAAAAAATATTCATAGATCCGGACAAAGACCAACAGGACTAAAAATACAAGATTGATGGTCAGGTACCTGTTGATCCCGGAAATAAGATGATCCTTCAAGATTTTTCTTCGGCTTATAATTTTCATTACTTGGTTTGGTTTAAAAAATTTTCTTTCTTTTTATCTGAAAATCCGGCCTTTTCCATTTTACCCCAAGAAATATTACCAACCAGGTATTGAAAATTACCTCTGATTGCAAACCAGACATTTAATGGATGATAGAAAATCGGTTCAATAAGCGCTATGAATAATAAACTGAAAATATCACGCTTTCGCCTGTAGCGGGCAAAAGTAAATTCTTCGAAAACAACTGCCCAGGAGGAATAGGTTACGGCGAACAGATAGGTAAATCCTAATAACAAAAGAAAAAACGGCCAGTCAGGATTTCCGATCACAAAGACAAGTAATAAATAGAACAAACCAAAAAACTCGATCAGTGGGGCCAACCACTCAAAAAAGAACCAGTAAGGGTGGCCAAGAAGTCCAAGATTTCCATATTTTGGATTTCCAAACAAGGTCATATGTTTAAATAATGTCTCCATGGTACCCCGGGTCCAGCGGTTGCGCTGACGCGACAATATTTTCAATTTTTCAGGTACTTCGGTCCAGCAAAGCGGATCGGGAATATATACAATCCGGTATTTGAGATTATTTTCAATCATGTACCGTCTCATTCGTACAATAAGTTCCATATCCTCACCAACAGTCTTTGAATCGTATCCTCCACATTTAATTACAATTTCGCGGTCAAAAACTCCGAAAGCTCCTGAAATTAAAAGCAATCCGTTAAGACGGCTCCAGGCCATACGTCCCATTAAAAATGCCCTGCTATACTCAAGTACCTGGAAGCGGGCTAATAAACTGGACGGCAAATTAATCTCCACAATTTTCCCGGCCTTGACTGTACAGGAATTGGCAATACGAATAACACCTCCGGTGGCAATAACCCGATTCTGGTTGTCCTCCAAAATGGGTTTTATCATTTTAAGCAAGGCATCCTCTTCAAGTATACAATCCACATCAATTGCCGCAAAATATTTTTTCGAGCTGATATTAATTCCTGCATTTAATGAATCGGCTTTCCCACCGTTTACCTTATCAATTACAATTAGCTTGCTATATGCTTTATTGGTCGATTTATAGATACCGCGTACAGGCTTCGTATGAATCGAATAATTAATTATAAAATCCACCTTTTCGAGTTGATAATGATCAATTATCTTTAAAAGCGAATCATCCTTACTTCCGTCATTAATAACAATCACTTCAAAATCACTGTAATGAATCGATAACAGAGACCTGATATTTTCAATTATCGTATTCCCTTCATTAAAAGCGGGTGCAAGAATTGTTACCGGCGGGGCAAAAGGTGACGAAATAATTGCCTTGTAATCAACAAAACTGTTCTTTCTCATATACTTCATTATTTCAAATCCTGAAATAACAGCCATAACAATGTATGTGAGGAAAATCGCAATGGCATAAACGAATATACCGTTTTCGATCAGGTAATTTAATATTCTAATGATTTCGTACATCAGATTCTTTCGTCTTTTGCATGTATAATAATGTTTTTTAACACCGGACCGGCATCAAGGTAGCAAAAATCAAGTCTTTCAATACCCTGATTTTTCATTGAGACCAACCCTTTGGCAGCCATAATGCGCAGGCCAGGCTCATTTTCATTTATTAAGACCTCTTCAAAAAAGGGAATATTGATCACATCAGCTATCATGGTAAGCGATTGGATAATTGCAGATTTATTAAGTTGTTCCTCGCTGGAGAACATTTGAATCAGAAAGGATCCCGCAAATAATGCCTCCATTTTGCCCAGAGCAAGGATAGCTTCAGTTCTGATATCTGTATCAGGATCCTGAAGTCGTTGGATAATTAATTCAATATTTTTGAATTGTTTGAAAATTCCCGACATTTTGATCGCAAAAAGTGTAACACTTTTGTTTGTGAGTTGCAACCAACGGCCAAAATCGGGAGTTGGATCAATCTTTTTCAATGAATGGTGCGTATTGAGTAAGGCCCATTCCGTGAGGCGAATATCCGGATCATCAAGGAAACGAAGCGGATCACCGGGATTCAACTGAATCCATGCCAATTGCGCCTCAATCTGAAGAATTGGACTATCGGAATTCAGGTAATTATAGATCAGATTATTCCCATCTACAATTTTCATTTGAGCCAACTCCCTGAATCCTTTTGCTTTCACATGCCATGAAGAATGTTGGACTTTTAGTATCGAATATTTTTTTAATCCGGCAAAATGAAATAATGCGACCAATTTTTCAGCACTTTCACCGGTCAGATTTGCATGCAAGGCCAGAAGTTCAGAAGTGAATACATCACGATAAACCCTGTCCTTTAACTCTTTTTCCAATGAGTCTGGTAGTTTTCCGGTATTCTCCTGGTAAAGCCATGCGGCTATATAATTGGGGTAACGCTCCTGACATTTTTGTCTTTTTAAGTCATCAAATCCTTTCCTTATACGCCTGAATAGGATGATAATTAGCAAGATAACTACTGATAAGATAAAGAATAGATTAAGAACAAGAATAATTCTGAAGAGAATGTTTGATCTACCATAATAATACTGTAATGTTTCGGAAAACGTTAACCTTCGGCTATCGGGGTTCGGTTCCGAATAAAAAGGTAAATATTCAGTTTGCCCCTGGGCAATGGAGTCTGAGTCAGCAACTTTCAACAACGAATCTGCATCTTCACCGGCAATGATACCGCTGTTAAGTGATGGTTTATCTTTAATCGTTACATCATTCCTGCCAGCGACAAATAATTGCCGGCCGATCGTTACCGTAAAATTCTGATCCAGCTGATTCCAATTTTTCAGAGAATCCATGGGCACTATATACCGAAGAGATATTCTAAAAATGTTTTCACCTGCCTTAACGAAATGCCGGGCCGATACCGTGTCTTCGGCTCCGGTACTGAACCACGGGGCAAAAAGCAAAATCATTATAAGTGCCTTAATTGAAAAATTCATTATCAACCTGTTAATATGTTAGGATATAAAGCTTTATAATTGCTTTGGTCAGGCTATTCATCATGAATTACACCCAACAATAATTTAAAAAAGATAGCTGACTCCCAGATCAAAAGAGAATCGGCTACGTTTGGTATTTGTACGTATTTCCTCACGTGCAAAGCCATATCCGCAATTTAAAAAAAACCGGGTTGCAATTTTTTGTTGATAATCGAGATCTATCTTGCTGGATTTCAAATAGTAATTAGGATTAAAAGCAAACTGTTGCTCGTCTGGTGAAAAACCTGTTCCCAAAATCAGGGAAAAATAGCTGTCAGCATCAGCCAGGTAACGTCTGACAGTAAAGTTTATTGATTTCGACCATCTTTCTTTTCCCGGAGTAAAGTAAGATCGGACCGAAAACCAGTAATCGCCATAATATTTTCCTATAGTTCCTGTATAAATTAACACCTTATTCGAATCAAGGGCAACAATCCTCTTGTCATCAAAATTAAGATACCTGAAACCTAACGACATTTCGAAACTTGCCGGTAATTTCACGTAAGGTTCGATCGAAAGGCGGGAAAAGGGGAAATTCTTTTTATTGGATATACCAGTATTAAAATACATATAAACGCCTTTAGCAATTGCGGGATAAGCATCGATCTCCAACTGGTGACCCTCACTTCCAAAACGCCGGGCATAGTTATACCGGAGGGTGACTGTTCCGAACATTGAAGTCTTTCGGCCGACTGCAGCCGAAGCAAAACTCCATGGATTTTCATTATCAAAAGCATATACCCAGGCATTGAGGGTCAACTTATGGACCAATTTTGCAGTGCGGATGGTCAGCAACAATCCGGAAGCATCCTTATTTGCAGGATTAATTTTGAGAAGTTGATTCAGAATGACCACCGCATTTTGAGAATCTCCGGAATTATTCAGAATCCGGGCTTTTTTATACAGAAAAACAGCATCATCCGGATGTGATGTTAACCCGATATTTGCGTATTTTAAGGCTGCCTTGTGATCCTCACCCCAGATCTCAACATCAATCAGGGCATCCAGTGCGTCGTAATAACCGGGTTTTTGTTCAGTAACTTTATTAAGAACAATCCTGGCTGAATCGTATTTTTGATCCCAGGCATAGGTCCTGCCCATTAAAACAGCAGCATCCAGGTATGTGCTGTCACGCTGCAAAATTAGCCGGCATAATTTTCGTGCCTCAATCTTCCGGTTATTGTAAGCAAATTCACGTGCTTTGACAAGAAGTTGTTCTGACGACACTGTATCAGTAACTTCTGCTGATTGCCCAAAAACTGTCAGTTTTGAAACTACTAAAAGAAAAATCACAAAGACCATGACGATCCTGGTTACAAACTTGATTATCGTCATATTATCTTCGTATTAATAGCCTTTTTACACGGATTGATACTTCGTTTGGACTAAACGGTTTTGTTATATAGTCATCAGCACCCAGTTTAAATGCCTCAATAATTGAATCTTCGTTACTAAGTGTTGACAGAACAATGATTGGTGTGTCAAGATGTAAATCATTTCTGATTGCATTAATCAGCTCAATACCTCCGACAAAAGGCATTAACAAATCAGTCATGATCAGATCATAGTGCGTAGTATTGATCTTTGCAACGGCTTGGTTACCATCAGCGGCAACATCTACCTCATGCCCTTCACTGATAAGTTTATGTTCTATTGCTTTTGTGATCATGAAATCATCTTCGCAAACTAATATTCTCATATGAAATAATTAAATTAATAATTCCCGTTATTACTCAGGTATGATTCCCAAACTGAAGCGAATAAGGCGCGAAACTACAAAACTATTAAGCTAATAAGGATTAGGTAGTAACTATTGTTTCAAATCATTTTCTTCAGTTCTTCAATACCCTTATTGATAATCATTACGGCTCTTTCGGTGATTGCAGAAAGATTCCTGTTGGTTGTACTTTCATTTTCTATTTTAGTGACCAGGGGGATAGCGGCCACAATTCCAACAAAAGTAAGTTGTGGAAGTAGCTTATGTGCATCGAACCGCAATTTTTCGTTATCACCGGCTAATGCACTCTGTCTCATTGAATTCAACAATTCGGGTCCATATTCCAAAAAATGAGAAATAATTTCTGTTACAAAAGATTCATCGCCGTCGGCCATATCCTTAAGATAAGTCAGATCTGGCCGGGGGTAACTAATGCCATTCGTACAATCCCCGATATTCACGGAAATGGCACTTTCGAAAGAATCAGACATACACAATCGATTACAAAATTATCATTTAAATATCAAATAAATCAAGATAGCGAACACACCAATGGGGGCTCAAAAGTAATAAATTTCCAGATTATAATCAAAAAAATGTGTATATTAGCATTTGAGTTTTACCAGTATTAATATGTAATTCTATTCTGTTTTACAGACTTAATATCAAATATTATGGAAATAACTGACAAAGATGTATTAATGAATGCAATAGAAGAGTGTGCCAAGGATGAAGGCTGGGCCAATCTGGCGGAAGTTGGGGTTATACTTCGAAGTAAAAGTATTAAATACAGCAAATTATCGAAATTCATCCTCAATTATTCCGATTTTGTAGAGGTCAGAATTGATGAAGTCAGGCAACCTCCGGTCGCTTATGCAAGAATTATACGGGGTCAGAATAGTTAAAAACCTGTCACAAACATAACAGAGCTTCGATAACTACCTCCGATTAATAAAATAATTCCCTGCAATTTTCTTGAACAGAAATGTTACTTTTGTCGCTCATTAATCCGGAGGGAACTTATTCGTAATGAAAACCCTTACATTTGATTTTATAGTCGTTGGAAGCGGCCTGGCCGGTTTGTTGGCCGCTTTTCATGCGGCTGATTTTGGCACTGTGGCATTAATTTCAAAATCAGAGCTTGATATCAGTAACTCCTATCATGCCCAAGGTGGTATTGCTGCTGCCATCGGTGAAGATGATGATCCGCGACTGCATTTCGAAGATACGCTGATTGCAGGACGTAACTTATGCGACCGTGATGCAGTATCACTTCTTGTCAATGAAGGTCTTGACCGTGTTAACGAACTTATCAAAAGGGGTATGGAGTTCGACATGGATGAAGATGGACATCTCATATTAGGACTTGAAGGAGGTCATTCGAGGCGCCGAATCCTGCACGCTGACGGTGATGCAACCGGAAAAATGATGACCAGTTTTATGTTACGGAAGGTACTTGACCGACCTGAAATAACTCCCTTTGAATACTGCGCTGCTGTAAAACTAATTATTGAAGACAATATTTGTAAAGGCGTACAAACGCTGCAATACACAGGCGGTGAAAATATTGTATTTCTTGGAAAAGCAATAATTTTGTCAACCGGTGGCCTTTCGCGTTTATATTCCCGCTCTACCAATCCATACACAGCTACCGGAGACGGTATTGCTCTTGCCTGGCAAGCAGGTGCACGACTGGCTGATATGGAATTTATTCAGTTTCATCCCACTGCTTTATCAATTTCAGGTGAAGAAGCTTACCTGATCAGTGAGGCGGTAAGAGGTGAAGGGGCTTACCTGCTCGATGTGAACGGAATCCGCTTTATGACTGATATCCATCCATTAGCAGAACTTGCCCCGCGTGATGTGGTCTCTTCTGCTATTTTCAAAAGAACGCAGGACACCGGATCTAACGTGTTTCTAAGCCTGAGGCATCTCCCGGCCCAAAACCTGCTTGAACGGTTTCATTCAATTGACGCTCATCTCCGGCCGTTAGGAATCAATATGCTAACTGATTTAATCCCCATTGCACCCGCTGCCCATTACATGGTAGGTGGGATAAGAACTGATAACTGGGGACAGACAAACATAACTGCTCTTTTTGCTTGCGGTGAGGTGGCAGCAACCGGAGTTATGGGCGCCAACCGACTTGCAAGCAACTCTCTGCTCGAATGTCTCGTCTATGGTAAAAGAGTGATTGAAAAAGCCCGGTATTTAAAATTCACTGCACCTTTACAAACAAAACAGATTCCGATTTTTTTGAATCAGGCAACAGATAACGAATTTCTGAAAGTGAAAAACGAACTGGCAATTACAATGAGTGATCTTGTCGGTATTGTAAGAAATGGCGAAGGGCTTGAAACGGCAATAGGGAGAATCGAATCGATAGCAGAGCATTACAAAGAACCGGGAAACGACTACAATTACCTTAAGATCATTAATCTTACCGATATCTGTAGGGCAATTACTCTCTCAGCTATTGAAAGGAAGGAAAGCCGCGGCGGACATGTCCGAATTGATTTTCCTTTTGAGATCGAAGAAGAGTTGCATCACATCATACAGGAAAAGGGTAAAAAAATCCAATACGAAGCGGTGAGAATATCATGAATAGAAACGGAATAAATTTCAAGGCAATTAAGCCTGTAATCGATTATGCCTTGAATGAAGATATCGGGAGTGGAGATATAACGACCTCATTACTTATCCCTTCTGATTTGGAAGCCCGTGCGACCATGGTGGCAAAGTCCTCAGGTGTTATAGCCGGACTTGCCGTTGCAGAATATATTTTCCGGACACTCAATCCCGGTATTATTTGGAAGACCTTTGTAAAAGATGGAGACAAAGTGGATAAAGGAGACCTTCTTCTGGAAATTTCAGGTTCATACCGTGCCTTGCTGACCGGTGAACGGCTTGCATTAAACTTCCTGCAGCGTATGAGCGGAATTGCAACACTGACCGCTGAATGCGTAAGTACAATTTCCGGGTATAATGCAAAAATTCTCGACACGCGAAAAACAGTGCCGGGTTTGCGATTGCTGGATAAATACGCTGTACTGATGGGTGGCGGAACTAACCACCGGATCGGGCTCTATGATATGGTACTTATCAAGGACAATCATATCAAAGTAGCCGGAGGAATTACCCGGGCTGTGTCGCAAATAAAAAAAGGTCTTGCTTCCGGAATTCAGATCGAAGTTGAGACAACAAACCTGGAGGAGGTTCACCAGGCATTAGATTCCGGAGTAGATATTATTATGCTCGACAATATGACAACGGATGTGATGGCGGAATGTGTAAAAATCATCGCCGGCCGCGCAAAAGTTGAAGCATCAGGAAATATGACCATCGAACGTCTTAAACAGGTGGCTGCCACAGGGGTCGATTATATTTCTATCGGGGCGCTGACTCATTCGGTTATGGCATTCGATATTAGTATGAACATTGAATCATAAGAAGTTGAATCTCGTTATCGATATAGGGAACAGTCAGACCAAAGTTGCGGTTTTTGATTCAGGCAGTATCGTTCAGATAATCTGCATCGAACAGTTCAATACCGCCCGGTTGGGTGATATAGTGCACCGCTATCCGGGAATAAACAAAGCTATCCTGTCATCCGTTGCCGGTATTGAACACGGCCTGATAGCCTCTTTGAAAGAAGCGTTTGGATTTTTTATTGAATTCGGACACCAGACGATCGCTCCGATTGTAAACCTGTATGAAACGAAGGAGACTTTGGGCCACGACAGGATTGCCGCAGCCGTCGGAGCCGGTACACTTTTCCCGGGGAAAGAGCTTTTAGTTATTGATGCGGGATCTGCGATAACATTTGATTTGATTGATAAACAAAACCGTTTTTTAGGGGGGAATATTTCTCCCGGATTAAGCATGAGATACAGATCACTTCATGAATTTACGAAGAATCTTCCTGCAATTGAACGTTCAGACCAATGGCCCGATATCGGCAAAACAACAGAAGAAGCCATAAGAGCCGGCGTTCAAAACGGGATGATTTACGAGATTGATGGAATGATTGATCATGTACTGATGGACTGGCCGGAGTGTCAGGTGATTTTGACCGGAGGTGATTTATTCTTTTTTGAAAAAAAGTTAAAAAACACCATCTTTGTAAAATATGAAATTACCCTAATAGGGTTAAACCGAATTCTTGAATATAATGCTGAAAAAAATTAGTCTGACATTTGCAATTGCAACAACATTGTTACTGATGTCCCCCGTCCTGAAGGCTCAGAAGGAAAACAGCTCAAGTACGAGTTCGCCTTATTCCCGTTATGGTATTGGCACCCTTAACGGGTATGCTCCGGGGCGCAGCGCTGCTATGGGTGGCACCGGAATCGGTTTCCGTTACGGTCTTCAGATCAATACCGGTAATCCTGCTTCGTATACCGCCATTGATACCATGACCTTTCTTATGGAATTTGGAATGAGTTCCAAACATACTCTTTATGAGGCTGATAATAAGGAAAATGGCAGCAATGACGTAAATTTTAATTACCTGGCATTTTCATTTCCTGTTAAAAAAAATTGGGCTCTGGCATTCGGAATTCTACCCCTGGCGGATAAAGGATATAATATTGCATCAACCGCCGAATCCGTAAACGGCATATCTTCGACATTAATTTCAGGCAAAGGCACCCTCTCGAAGGCATTTATTGGGAACTCCGTTAATATTGGCAAAAACCTCTCTCTGGGAGTCAATGCATGGTATTTATTTGGCACATTATCCGATACTTATTACCTTTATTTCCCTTATGATGCCGCATCTTACGATTACCTGTTGGAAAATAAATTAAATGTACATAATTTTGGTCTTACAGCGGGACTGCAATATACCTGGAAGAACAAAAAGAAAAATCAATGGACATTTGGTCTTATTTTTGAGCCGAAACAAAATATGTCAGCAAAGTATACTATACATGAAGAAAGAGTACTGTTCAGAAATTCTTCCAGCAATAGTCCGATTGTAGATACGCTTCGTCATGTGGATAACGACAAAGAGGGGTTGACACTTCCGTTGACATTAGGGGCCGGATTTTCGTATACTTTAAAAAATAAAATTACTTTTGGTGCAGATTTATATCATCAGAAATGGAGTGTGGCACCATTATTGGGAAGCACATCACAGTATTTGACCAACAGTACGCGTTACTCTACCGGTTTTGAGATCACGCCGGATGCTTACTCGATAAGAAACTATTGGTCAAGAGTGCAATACAGAGCGGGATGTTTTTATGAGAACTCCTATTTAACCATCAATGGACAACAAATAAAAGGTTTTGGAGTTACTATGGGATTGGGATTACCATTTAGCCGCGCACTTTCGTCGCTGAATATTTCAGCAGAGCTGGGGCAATTAGGGACAACCGAAAACAATCTGATAAAAGAGTCATACGCAAAATTTACGGTTCACCTTCTTTTACATGACAGGTGGTTTATTAAACGAAAATTCGACTAAAAATTAAAATATAAATTGAAATGAAAACAATGCAAAAATCGTTAACGGTCGTAATTCTGATTTTTATTCTCGGGATTACAGTAGCAATAGCTCAGTCAAGAGTTATTAAGGGAACTGTGTATGATGCCAATGGTAAACCGGCATCAGGTGTAACAGTTACCGCAAATCGCTCGAATGAAAGTTTTTTTACCAGTTTTGACGGAGTATATCAGATGACTATTGATGCAAAATCCAAATACATTAAATTTGCCTTTCCGGACCGTGAAGAGAAACTTGATATTGAGGGTAATACCAGTGACGTGATTGATTTCGGAAAAAAAGCTGAAGCTCCGGGTGCTGCTGTTGTTACCTCTGGTGATGTTGATCTGCGTACAAGGGCACAGCTCGTAGCAGCCGGCGTTAAAGAATATATCGAAACGGCTTCAGTCTTTGACCAGTTTTACAAGCAAGGCGATTACAAATCGGCTTTGGGTCCCTGGTCTGTTGAATATATGAAATACCCAAAGTCATCAGAGAATGTATATGTCATGGGGATTAAAATGCACGAAGATATGATCAGTAAAGCTCCTGAAGCTGAAAAAGAGGCATTATTGAATAAAATCCTGGATATTTACGATAAAAGAATGCAATACTTCGATAACGAAGGTTATAACCTGGGTCGTAAGGCTACTATTTATTTAAAATACAAGCTTGCTCAAGCTGATCAAATGACCGACGAGCAGAAAAAAGAGGTTTACAAAACCGGTTATAAATGGCTCGAATCATCCGTTGAAAAACAAGGCAAAGACGCTGAAGCAGCGGTTCTTCTGCTTTTAAACCGTGCAACAGCATTATTATTCAAAACCGGTGAATTTAAAGCGGATAAGGTGATGGCCGTATATGATAAAACTAGTGCCATCATTGAAGAAAATCTGGTAAAGACACCCGATGATGACAATTATCAAAAGGCAAAAGCAGGGATTAACAGGGCGTTTGTTGAGTCGGGAGCAGTGACCTGCGAGGTCCTGGTACCTCTTTACGAGATTGAATTTGCAAAGAAATCAGATGATCTTGCAACACTGAAAAAAATCAACTACATGTTGAACCGTGAGGATTGTTCAGACAGTAAGCTTTATGCTGATGTGGCTGAAAAACTTTATTCAATGGAACCAACTTCGCAATCAGCCTTCTCTATGGCACGTTTATTCCTGAAGAGAAACAATACAGCAAAAGCCATTGAATACTACGAAGAAGCAATCTCTACAGAAAAAGATAAATACGAAAAGGCAAATTACTGCTATGAATTGGCGATTGTAATGTACGGTCAAAAAGATTTTCCACGTGTCCGGACTCTTGCCCGCCAGGCAATAAGTCTGAATCCTGAATGGGGCAAACCATACCTGGTAATAGGGGATATTTATGCCGCATCAGCCCAATCAATTGGAGACTCTGAATTGCAGCATCGCATGGTTTATCTTATTGCTGTTGATCAATATATTAAAGCAAAGACAGTTGATCCCGACGTTACCGCAGAAGCAAATAAAAAGATTACACAATATTCCCAGTATTTTCCACGCAAGGAAGATGCATTTTTTGAAGGTATTAAAGAAGGAAGCACAATTAAAATTGGAGGTTGGATTAATGAAAATACGACTGTTCGTCTTCGTTAATTTGCTCCAACAATTAAACTATAGCAAAAATCTAAGTATTGTCGCCCTCTTCTGCGGGGCGACAATACTCATTTTATCCTGTAACCAAAAAGTTGGCTCCGATCTTCCCTCCGATCTTCTACCCGGGAAAATAATGCCCTCAGTAGAAGCTACAGATTTCCAGTCATCAATTACTGATTCAGGTGTAGTGCGATATTTCCTCAGGACTCCAAAATTGCTGATCTTCGACAAGGAAAAGCCTCCATATAAAGAGTTTCCGGATGGATTTCATCTTCAACAGTTCGATGCAAACAAAAAAATCATATCTGAATTGTCGGCCAATTATGGTAAAGATCTCCAACAAGAGCAAAAATGGCTTGCTACAGGAAATGTCGTATTAGTAAATAATCAGGGAGATACCCTACGCACAGAGGAACTTATTTTCCTTGAAAAAGAAAACCGGATCTTTACTGAAAAGTTTGTTAGCATTAAAAAAGGAGATCAATTCGTTACGGGTTCGGGCGGATTTGAGTCAGATACCCAGATGACAAAATGGACTTTCAAAAAAATCAAAGGAAATCTTGAATTTGAAGAACAATAATGCCTGGCATTGATAGATGAATGAAATTATAATCATAGCGATTACCTTACTTGCCTCTGCATTCTTTTCGGGAATGGAAATTGCATTTGTTTCGTCTGATAAACTGAGGTTTGAATTTGATAAGACTAAAAATCGTATCAATACACAAATAATCAGTAAGTTTCTGAAAAGACCGGGGCAATTTATAGCCACGATGTTGCTAGGTAACATTATTGTACTCGTCGTATACAGTCTGGTATTAGCAAAAGTTCTTGACCGGCTTTTGTTTTATTACCAATTAAACAAATCGTTAGAGTTATTCGTTCAAGCCATCATCCTGACACTGATTATTGTCGTTGTTGCCGAATTTCTGCCAAAAATAGTGTTTAAGGCTAAAAATAACCAGGCGCTCAACCTGTTATCCATCCCTGCAGCGTTCTTCTATTATCTGTTCTACCCCATCACGCATCTTTTGATTCGGATGTCAAAATCTCTTCTGAAAAATAACCTGCATGCCGAAATAAATCCGAAACGGGAAATGCGCGTATTTGGCAAAACCGATTTAGACCAGTTTTTGGGTGAGATGGAAAATTTTCAAGGTAACAAACAACATGAACTTGATAGTGAGATAAAACTTTTCAGAAATGCGCTCGATTTTTCGAAGATCAAAATCAGGGATTGTATGGTACCCCGCCCCGATATGCAGTCGATTGAACTAAATGCCACATTAGAATCATTAAACCAGAAATTTATTGAGACCGGCTTTTCCAAAATATTAATATATAAAGAGAAGAGCGATAACATCATTGGTTATGCACACTCCTCCGATCTTTTCAATAATCCTCAAAATATTGAAGAGTGTCTGCGAAAAGTCTCCTTTGTGCCCGATACGATGGAAGCAAGTAAATTGCTTGCCAAACTCCTTCGTGAGCATAAAAGCACAGCCATTGTTGTTGACGAATTCGGTGGGATTGCCGGAATGATTACAACAGAGGATATTCTGGAGGAGATATTCGGAGAAATTGAAGACGAACATGACATGTCGAATATCATATCAAAAAAGGTGAAAGAAAATCATTTTATACTTTCCGGAAGAATCGGTGTGGATGAGATCAACGAAACTTATAATGCTAATTTACAGGAAGATAATAGCTACGAAACTCTCGCCGGATACCTCCTTTATCATTACCCCAGCTTTCCCAAAACAAACACAATATTGTTAATCGGGAAATATGAATTCAAAATATTACGGTGTTCAAAAACCCGAATCGAACTAGTAGAGATGAAATTGGCAGGAAGTATTTAAATTTCATGCTCACACCGCATTTTAAAAGTCTAATTTTACTAACTTCGTACCCTTATAAACAATAAAAATAAGTAATAATAAAGTAACCAAATATCGATGGCAACATTACAGAAAATCAGGAACCGAGCCGGAATTGCAATTGCAATATTTATTGGAGTGGCGCTCGCAGCATTTATTCTCGGTGACTTGTTTAAGTCAACAAGTTCACTCACGCGTGGAAAGGCAATGGAATTGGCAGAAGTTGACGG
>JBBRGI010000036.1:0-17163 GCA_038240855.1 Bacteroidales bacterium
CATCATCCGCTTCACCATAAAATGCTCCTGAAATGGCAACAGGTACAACAGGTACATTTAATTCAGTACTTAAAATGGCATAGGTTTTCTTAAATGTCCCGAGTTTCCCGGTCACCGTTCTTGTTCCTTCCGGGAAAATCATAATCTTATTACCCAGTTTGACCACCTCTGCCATCTTATGAATCGACTCCTTTATATCCCTGGAGGGGTCCATCACAATCACATTGGTTTTGCGGGCTACGAATCTTCGGATTGCGCCTTTCACATGGTCATTTTTTGCATAGGCGTAGGTCGACTTCAATGTTTTTTTATCCAAAAAGGAGAGGACCAGGAATCCATCCAGTTTGCTTTGGTGATTCGGGGTAAAAAGACATGGCCCTTCAGGAATATTTTCAAAACCATTGCCCCGGGTCGAGATAAACAGCCTGGTAATGAACCGAACTGTGTGCACAATGGTTCCGAGCAGAAATGAATATTCTGGAAGATCTACAGCCATATTTTCTTTCAGGTTGCCTGACCATTTACTATCCTCTTGTTTATGAAAGCGTTTATTCTGTTGTATATACTCCGAAATTATTTTAATTGACGGGAACTTCAGCAACTGTTCTTCATTGATCTTAACGCCAAAGGTTTTTTCGATATAATCGATAAGACTTAATTTGCCCAGTGAATCGAGGGCGATATCGAAAACAAGATGGTTGTCAGGCGAAACATCCACATCCGCAAGTGTCTCAATATAGGATTTTAAAGCACGGTATTCCGCGGTCTCAGGTTCAGATGCTTTGGTTTTTTTGCTCTCATTCCTGGTAATAAGTTCTTCGAGTTTGAAACGTTGAAGCTTCGACAGGCGGGTTCGGGGTAATTCTGAATTAACGAGGGTAAACTGCATGATCCGTTTATAGGAAGCCATCTCATTATTGAACGGTGTAAGTACTGATTCTCTGTAAAAGCGAGGTATATCCGCGATGCCGGTGTTCGTAAGGTATTGATAATCTGGGAATATGACCGCATGGAGTGCATCCTTATACATCAGTACACCTGCTTCTTTAATGGCAGCCGAAGAGTTTTCGAGTTTCACCTCCAACTCTGCAGGATTAATATTTTTCCCGTTAGGTAAAACAATGATCTCTTTTTTCCTGCCGGTGATGTAAAGGAACCCCCCTTCTTCAATCCTGCCAAGATCGCCCGTATAGAGCCATCCGTCTTTGACGACATCAGCGGTCTCATCAGGGTGGTTGTAATATCCTTTCATAATATTGGGTCCTCTGGCTACAATTTCGCCATCCCTGATCTCAATATCCAGCCCGGGCAATGCCTGGCCTGTTGATCCGATTTTTATATTCCCGGGCCTGGGAAATGTAATCATCGGGGCTGCCTCTGTCATTCCATATCCTTCGAGAATGTCGAAACCTATTGTATAAAAGAAATTTCCAACCTCCTTATTAAGCGCCGCACCTCCGGCAATCATAAACTTCAGATGACCACCTAGCCCGTTATGAATTTTCCGGAATAAGGTCTTGCCAAGTTTTCGGCTTCCTGTGCTATAAACCAGCTTTAAAAATGCCTTCGCTACAAGGTTTTTATTGATTTTAGCAAGAAGACCGCGGTACATCAGTTCGTACAGTCGCGGAACACCTATCATTACAGTAACGGAATTGTCTGCCAACGTTTTTAACAGGTCGGGTGTTTGCATTGAAGGGGAAATCACTAATGTGCCACCCGCATACAAAGGAACCATCATTGATCCTACAAGCGGGAAAATATGATGCAGGGGAAGAAGGACCAAAACCTGGCTTTCGGAGTGAAAGATTTTTGCATCAATCACCGCAACCATATTTTGTATGATATTGGTATAAGAGAGCATTACTCCTTTGGGACTTCCGGTAGTACCTGAAGTATAAATAATTACAGCCGTTGTGTCATTGTCCTCCGGACCAGTCCAGGTACTTTCAGGCTGGTCTGCTACCAGCGGGTTTTCTTCGAACAACACAATCCGCGGATGAAAAGCGCATTGCTGACTCACTTTACTGTATGCATCTTCCATTGCTTTACTGATAAACAGTAGTTCAGGCCGGCAATCATCAATCATGTAAGCAACATCATCTGCAGATGCCATATAATCAATCGGGACTGCCACACAGTTTCTCTGAAGCACAGCATAAAACGCACAGATCCACTCCACCCTGTTCTCCGAATAGATTCCAATTTTGGGATTGTTTTGAATATCAATTAAAAGTGAATATTGCTGAATGTATTGCAGGAGTTCACCACCCGAAATGTCCTGATTATGGGTAATAATATACTTCTTTTGCAGCTTATCCCTGTTAATAATTGGTTTTGACATAAATCTTAAACGTTGTAATTAAAGTATTGTTAAAAATAAAGACCTGATTCTCTGCCGCTCAACTTGTAATATTGGTCGTGCGTTTAATCCGGCTACGCCCGAAACGATCATTTTGAACGCGTTACAAAGTAAGAGAATATCGTTATATAACCAAAAATCAGATTTAAGTTGTTTTAACAAGTTCGGGGGATTTACTAAATTTGTGGCCATTGTAAATTTCAATATATGTCAGGACATAGTAAATGGTCTAAAATTAAACGTAAGAAAGGGGCGCTTGATGCCAAAAAATCGAATATCTTCTCAAGGTTATCGAAGGAAATAACTGTTGCTGTTAAGGAGGGAGGGATTAGTGATCCCGCGATGAATTCTAGACTCAGGCTTGCTGTAATGAATGCCAAAGGGCAGAACATGCCCAAAGACAACATCGACAGGGCAATCAGCAAGGGTGAAAAAGATGGCAACGATCTTACAGAGATTTTTTTTGAGGGATACGGAGCCGGCAGGGTAGCCGTTTTTGTGGAATGTTTAAGCGATAACAATAACCGGACAGTTGCCGATATCCGTTGTATATTCAACAAGCGGGGCGGAAGTCTCGGGACCAAAGGTTGCCTGAATTTTATTTTTGATCGTAAAGGAGTGTTTTCCATTCCACTGAAACCAGGCATGGATATGGAAATGCTCGAAATGGAATTTATTGAATCTGGTGCTGAAGATATTGAAATAGAGGATGATATGATTACTATTACTACGGCGCTCGGAGATTTTGGAAATTTTAATAAAAAACTGGAAGAATTGGGCATCGAGCCTCAAAGGGCTGAATTGCAGCGAATACCAAACGTGGATAAACATCTTCCTGTTGCCGAAGCGAAACTGGCTCTACGGATGATCGAGGAATTGGAGGAAAATGAGGATGTGCAGAATGTCTATCACAACCTCGAAATGACCGATGAACTCGAGAAGGCGCTTGAAGAGGAGTAGTTCGTGTGCCTCTTTAACCTGGAGCGATAAGTCCGCCTGAATAATCTCAATCCGGAACTGTCTTCTAAAGAACGAAGTCAGCTACTTTAAAAGTTCAACCACTCATGAGACGTAAAATTGTTATCCCGATTGTAATTCTGGCTGCACTGACAATCATTCTGATGTCGCAGTATCCTAAGCTCTATCTTGCTACAGGTTATGGCGCAAAGTCAATGGCGACAGCTGTTTTTGTTGCGGAAAGAGACCCTCAGATGGTAAAGAATACCGATCTGGATTATTCGATTGTAAAGTATACGCAGAGCGTGCTCGATTATAAAGGGAAGTCAATAACCACTTCTTTCTGGGGTATGGCAAAACAGACTGCCGTTTTTCGGGATGGTTTTGGTTGCTGCCTGATTAATGGCAGTCCTGCTGACTCTATTCAAAAACTGACTTTCACGCCTCCGGTAAAAAAACGCGACGGAGTGTGGCGAATCTCCTGGCCCGTTGGCGATCTTCTCAAAGACACGATTTTCCCTGAAATTGATACGGTCAAACTTAAAAAGTCGGTAGATGCAGCTTTTGATTTGCCAACAGAGAATCAAAAAAGAACAGCGGCTGTTGTTGTCATTTATAAAGGGGAACTTATCTCGGAAAAATATGCCAGTGAATTGGGAATAACACCAGATACCCGCTTATGGGGATGGTCGATGACTAAAAGCATCATGAATGCAATGGCAGGGGTACTTGTTAAGCAGGGTAAACTGGATATCAATGCCTCTGCACCTGTTACGGATTGGTTAAGTGACCGGCGTCGCAATATCAGAATTAATGATCTGATGCAAATGACCAGCGGACTTAAATGGGATGAGGACTACAGCGATGTTTCGCCTGTAACAAATATGCTATACCGTTCGAAAGATTGTTACAAGGTGGCTGTTGATGTACCTTACCAAAAGGAGCCCGGAAAAGAATGGAAGTATTCTTCCGGTACTGCAAACATTCTTTCAGGAATCATGCGTACGATGATTGGGAATGATCTGAAATACCATGAATTTCCGTATCGTGAGATATTTAATAAAATCGGAGTTTCCTCCCTGATTATGGAAACCGATGTAGCCGGCAATTTTGTTGGCTCATCCTACAGCTACGCCACGGCACGCGATTGGGCAAGATTCGGATTGCTTTATTATAATGATGGCGTATGGAAAGGTGATACAATTTTGCCAAAAGGATGGGTTGGATATACCCGGATGCCTGTCAACCCTTCCGACGGAGAATATGGCGCACATTTCTGGCTCAATCAATCAAAAAATTTGCCCGACGTTCCCGAAGATATGTATTCATGCAATGGTCATCGCGGGCAGCGGATATTTATTATCCCTTCACGTGATCTTATCGTGGTTCGTTTAGGTTTCTCAGAAAAAGTATTTGATCATAATGAATTCTTAAAGGGAATTCTGGAAGCAATAAATCAACATGAATAAACCAAATATCATCTTCCCCGCTGAATGGGATGATCAAAGCGGGGTGATGCTCACCTGGCCACACAAGAACACCGACTGGGCTGATATGCTCGATGAAGTGGAGAGTTGTTTTATAGCAATCGCCAGAGTCATAGCGGAAAGGGAAAAACTTCTTATTGTCTGCCCTGACCATGTGTCGTTGAAAGATAAGTTAAAAGTTTACTTCCCCGAAAATATTATTTTTGCTGAGCTACCCTCGAATGATACGTGGGCACGCGATCATGGTGCTATTACCGTGTTGAAAGACAATAAGATAACATTGTGCGACTTTACATTTAATGGCTGGGGTATGAAATTTGCCGCCAATCTCGACAACCAGTTAACTTCTTCACTTTTCAAAAACCGATTTTTTAAGAACGAAGTTCGATACGAAAATATAAAGCACCTGGTCCTGGAAGGGGGAAGCATTGAATCTGATGGTGAAGGAACTTTGCTTACAACCAGAGACTGTCTTTTATCTGTAAACAGAAACCAGTTCTTATCTCAGGCACAAATTGAGGAACAATTAATAAATCTATTTGGCCTGAAACAGGTTCACTGGCTAACGTCGGGCTACCTGGCCGGAGATGATACTGACAGCCATATCGATACACTGGCAAGATTTTGTAATCCGAAAACCATTGCATACGTTAAATGTGATGATCAGAAAGATGAGCACTTTGAAGCTTTGCGGCTTATGGAGCAGGAACTCTCTTTGTTTCGTACACTGAAAAACGAACCCTATCAGCTTATTCCGCTACCCATGGCTGACGCTGTTTTTGATGGCGGGGACAGGTTACCTGCAACATATGCCAATTTTCTGATTATTAACGGAGCTGTTTTATTGCCATTTTATAACTCTGCAAAAGATGAAATTGCCGTGCAACAGCTTCAAAAGGTTTTCCCCGGAAGGGAGATAATCGGCATTGATTGCCGTCCGCTGATCAAACAACACGGATCGCTTCATTGTGTGACCATGCAATTCCCCAAAGGTGTGCTATGATGCCAGCTTCCTGTTACAAATTGCCAATAATTGTTCACAAGAAAATTTATCGGATTATACATTGATGAATTTAGGCTGAAGCGATTAAATTTGTAACTTTCATTCCGGATTGGCAACAGCTATGTCTTTCTGAATTTATTTTTAATGTCAATAAACATGCTCAAAACAGGTTTAGTACAGCAGTCAAACAGCTCCGATATTGCGGCAAATAAGTCAAAACTGGCAGCTAATATTGCTTGGTGTTCCGGCAAAGGGGCAGAGTTGATCATCCTTCAGGAACTTCATAATTCACTCTATTTTTGCCAGACTGAAAATACCGGTCTTTTCGATCTTGCGGAGACTATTCCGGGTGAATCAACCACGTTTTACAGCGAGCTTGCAAAGGAGCACAAAGTGGTCCTGATTACTTCCCTTTTTGAAAAGCGCTCAGCAGGAATCTATCACAATACGGCCGTAGTATTTGAGAAAGACGGCTCAATTGCGGGAAAATACCGTAAGATGCACATTCCGGATGATCCGGCTTATTACGAAAAGTTTTATTTTACACCGGGTGACCTGGGTTTTGAGCCCATTCAAACTTCAGTCGGAAAACTGGGTGTTATGGTTTGTTGGGATCAATGGTACCCTGAGGCAGCCCGGCTTATGGCTCTTGCAGGTGCTGATATGCTCATTTACCCTACAGCCATAGGCTATGAATCATCTGACCTGCAGGAAGAGAAAAAGCGTCAGCTAGATGCCTGGATGATCTCGCAACGAGGGCATGCCATTGCAAACGGGATTCCCGTTATTGCCGTTAACCGGACTGGTTTTGAGCCAGATCCTTCGGGACAAACCAGGGGCATTACATTCTGGGGAAACAGTTTTGTCACAGGACCACAGGGTGAAATAGTGGCACAGGCTCCCGAAGCTGAGGAAATCAATCTCATTGTGGAAATCGATATTAACCGGTCTGAATCGGTGCGGCGTTGGTGGCCGTTTCTGCGCGACCGCCGTATTGATGCCTATGCCGATCTGACCAAAAGATACAGGGATTGATTCAATCCGGACAATACATCACTGATGCTGTATAATCCTTTAGTTGACAATTGTTAATCTCCGATAACCTGAACTTCTCTTTCCAGTTCAAGGTTGAATTTCCGAAGAATATCCTTAGTTACCATTTCTGATAATTCAAAGATCTCTCTGCCGGTTGCACCACCTTTATTGATAATCACCAATGCCTGCTTATCGTGAATCGCTGACAGGCCGACTGATTTCCCTTTCCAGCCCGCTTTTTCGATCAGCCATCCGGCTGCAATCTTGAAAAACCCCGCCGCCATTGGATATAGCGGGATGTCAGGGTACTGATCTTTGAGTTCACCCGCGACAATTTCCGGAACAACAGGATTCTTGAAAAAACTGCCTGCATTACCTACTTTCACCGGATCGGGTAATTTCGACTCGCGGATTGCGATTACTGCCTTTCGGATGTTATGAAGATTCCGGGCTCCGATATTGTCAACCTCTTGTTCCAGTGTACCATATTGCAGTTGAAAATTAGGTTGTTTCTGCAGCCGGAAAACGACAGAGGTAACCAGGAAATGCTCTTTCAACTGTACTTTAAATACGCTGGTGCGATAACCAAATTTGCATTCAGCATGTTGAAAAGATTTATATTCGAGCGTATCCAAATCTATCCCTTTTACCTCCGAAATCACCGATTCTGCTTCAACCCCGTAGGCTCCGATATTCTGAACGGGCACTGCACCAATATTTCCCGGGATTAATGATAAATTCTCGACGCCGTTTAAGCCTTTTTCCACGCACCACTCCACAAAATTATCCCACACAACGCCGGAGCCCGCCTCTACATCTGCAAAATCTTTATTTTCAGTGATTAACT
Source organism: Bacteroidales bacterium (assembly GCA_038240855.1). Classification (GTDB taxonomy): domain Bacteria; phylum Bacteroidota; class Bacteroidia; order Bacteroidales; family Prolixibacteraceae; genus JAAFHB01. The sequence continues at coordinate 7,692 of JBBRGI010000036.1, forward strand.
GTATGCCCTTTATTTCCGGATGAATAATAAGTCCGTCGAAATCACCCACAAAAAGTAAATTGCTGCCCGCTCCCAGGAACAGTCTTTTGTAGTTAATTGCTTCATGGTGATCATTAAAAAACCTGATCAAATCTTCCGGTTCTTCTATTGTTAAATAGTGTTTAGTGTTGGCATTAATTCCAAAGGTATTGTTACTTTTGAGCGAATAGTTGTGAAAAAGGTCGTACATGCAAACATATTTTCGACAAAGATACACAACTGAATCTTTCGGAAGGTAGTATAAATATTTCTTTACAATTGCATGATCTGTAATACTTCACGAATTTGAAAAGAATTTTACTTGCTGTCACCAACGATCTGATCACCGATTATCGCGTGCATCGGACAGCCACCACATTGCAATCCATGGGATTTGACGTCACACTCGTGGGCAGTATTTTCAGGGACAAATCCGAATTAAAACGGCCTTACCCGGTTCATCGTATGGAAATGTTCTTTCGTAAAGGGAGAATGTTTTACTTTGAATTCAATCTCCGGTTAATTTTATATGCAATACGGGGTAGCTATGATGTTTTTGTCGCCAATGGATTAGGCACACTTACTGGTACTGGAATTACTGCCATTTTTAAACGAAAGCCTTTTGTATATGATAGTTATGACCTTTCTGTTGAAAGTGCAGAGATGATCGGAAGGCCAGTTGTCCGCTGGTTCTGGCAATTTTTTGAAAGATTTCTTATCCGCAAAGCAAGCCAAGTATATACCATCAGCGAGTCAATTGCCGGATTTCTTGAGTTAAAGTATAAAATAAAGGTTAATCTCGTACGGAATACTCCCGAATTACAGTCTGTCAGAAAGTTTCCGTCCGAATACAGGTTGGTGCACGAAGGTTTAAAAGTTCTGATTTACCAGGGAGCTGTCAATCGCGGCAGGGGTCTTGACATGATTATCAATGCCATGAAGTATCTTCCCGAAGCGATGTTATTTATTGTGGGAGCGGGTGAGGAGGTGGAGGAACTTGAAAAACTTGTTTTACGCCAATCGCTGTATAACCGGGTAATATTCTATGGAAGAGTACAATTCGAAGAGTTAAAGTTTCTTACAATGCAGGCCGACCTTGGTCTTTCAGCCGAAGAGGATATTTGTCTGAATTATCGCTATTCACTCCCGAATAAGTTGTTCGATTATATCCATGCAGGAATTCCTGTTCTTGTGTCGGGATTGCTGGAGATGCATAAATTTGTTTCTGAACGTCAGATAGGTCAGATTATAGCGGACCGGTCCCCTGAAAAACTGGCTGAACAAATCAGGGAAATGCTTTCCAATGATCAACTGGTGGAGAGATGGCGGACAAATGCGGCGGCAACAGCCCTGGAGTTTAACTGGTTTAACGAGAAAAACAGGTTAATTGAAATTTACTGCGAATTTCTGTAAAAGCAACACCTCTATTTGATCTGTAAAATTTAATCTGCCACGACTTTGGTCCGGCCATAAGGCTGTCGTCTTATCATCTTCTCAGGTAGTGGGCAGATCCTCAAGTAATGACTCGAAATCGATTAGCTCGGTTTCGTCGGCCACCTCCCTTATTCTACCCGCTTCGCAGATGATTTTTCGGGCCGGAAATTTCTGGATAAGCGGATAATCATGGGTAGCCATTACGATTGTTTTACCTTCACCGTTAATCTCCCGGAACACCTGCATTAATGCCTCGGAAGTCTCCGGATCAAGATTTCCGGTTGGCTCATCGGCAAGTATAATTTCAGGGTTATTCAACAAAGCCCGGGCTATAACGATTCTTTGCTGCTCACCCCCTGAAAGCTGGTGAGGCATACGTGTGCCTGCATGCGCCATGTCAACAATAGCAAGCACCTCCTGAATCCGGTCTTTTAGTGCTTTTTCGTTATACCAGCCAGTTGCCTTTAGAACGAATTCGAAATTTTTATAAACTGTACGGTCGGTAAGCAGTTGGAAATCCTGGAATATAATCCCAAGACGGCGTCGCAGGAAAGGAACTTCACCCGGACGGATTTTTTCGAGATGGTACCCGCATATCGTACCATTTCCGGCCATCAAGGGCAATTCGCTGTAAAAAGTTTTCAACAAACTTGATTTGCCACTTCCCACTTTTCCTATAATATAAAGAAATTCGCCTTTATTTACAGAAAGATTGATATCCTTTAAAATCAACGTCTCACGTTGATAAATATCTGCATTCTTTAATTCAATGATTGGCTCCACTATTCAATAAGTTTTTATAAAAGTCTATATTTGTAAAACCACGTTAGTACAAAACTAATGCTTTTTAACGATTATTATTGATTCTTGTAGTTGGATTAAAAGTGATTTAAACAAATATTTACTTAATTGTAAGTTCAAGTAATTGGATATTAATTTTATCAAAATGAAAATTAAAAGCCAGATAATTAAGGCGTTCGTGATTTCGTTTCTTTGTGTGCACCCGGTTTTCGGGCAACCTGAAGCTACCCGGGATAACCGCGAGGAGACACTTCGAACAGCAATGGAATTATTTTATGCCGAAAAATACGGATCGGCTATTCATGAATTTCAGAAACTCTACGATATTGCGGAGCCTGGTTCAGTTTTTACCGATGAAGCTGATTATCATATCCCTGCGGCATATCTCGAAATGGGAAATAAAAACGGGCGGAGTATGCTCGAGAAGTTTATTAAGGATTCGCCTGAATCGCCACGAATTAATAATGGCTATTTCAGGCTTGGAAAGGCAGATTTCGACCAGAAAAAGTACAAACAGGCGCTTGTCTCCTTCAAAAAGATCGACAGGTACAAGCTTTCCGGAAAGGAATTGGAGGAATACGGCTTTAAATCAGGTTTTGCAAATCTCGAAGAGGGCAATAATGACATCGCGAAGGTTTTCTTTGCAGAATTAAAAGATAAACCCGGCACCTTTTCGGATGCTTCAAAATACTACTGGGCTCATATCAATTATCTCGAAGGTAAATATGACCAGGCTCTCACCGAATTTGAGAAAATTGAGAAAACTCCCCAATATGCGGCGATCATTCCATTCTATAAAGCACAGATTTATTTTGCCCAGGAAAAATATCAACAGGTTATTGATATTGCACCACCATTAATGAGCAATGCCTCGGAGGAGAGAAAAATTGAATTGTCAAAAGTACTGGGGGTATCTTATTATCAGTTAAAACGATATAGTGAAGCTATTCCCTATATCGAAAATTATCTGAAAGGTAAGGAAATCACCCCTGAACAGTACTATGTTGCAGGCTATTGCTTCAATAAGCAGGGTCAGACTGACAAAGCCATCCAGAATATGGAAAAAGCAACCAAAGGGAAAGATGCTTTGGGTCAGAATGCTTATTATGAACTGGCCGGCCAGTATATTAAAAAGGGAGATAAGCAACGTGCGATGATGGCATTTCAGAATGCCTCCAATCTGAATTTTGATTCCAAAATCAGGGAAGACGCGCTTTTCCAGTATGCAAAAATCACCTACGAGCTCGATTATTCTCCGTTCAATGAGGCAATTAAAGCATTTGACAGGTATATTTCGGAATACCCCAATTCAGAGAAAAATGATGTAGCTTACGATTACCTGGTAAAGGTATTTATGACAACCCGTAACTATAAGGATGCCCTGGTTTCTCTCGATAAAATAAAGGTAAAGAGTCCTTCGATCAAAAAAGCATACCAACGCGTTGCTTTTAACCGCGGGATTGAATTCTTCAGGGATTTAAATTTTGAGAATGCCATTCAACTTTTTAACAAATCGCTGGAGTATGGCGATCAAAACAATGAATTGCGCGCTTTGGCTTATTATTGGCGCGGTGATGCTAATTTCCGGCTTGGAAATGGTGATGAGGCATTGGCCGATTATAGAAAATTTCAAAGCCTACCGGGAGCAGCAAATCTTAAGGAATACCCGGTTTCGAATTACAACATCGGGTACACCATGTTCAATAAGGAGGCATACCAGTCTGCCATTCCCTGGTTTATCAAATACACCGGGGGAAAAATTGACCGGAGTTCACAGCTTTTGACCGACGCTTACAACCGACTGGGCGATTGCTATTTTTCGGAAAGCAGGTACAGTGAGGCAATCAGCAATTATGAAAAAGCTTACGTATCAGGTTCGTCAGACGCCGATTATGCTCTGTTTCAGAAAGCTTTCTGTCATGGATTGATGAATGATTATAATTTAAAAGTAAGCGAGTTACTTAGTTTGCAATCACAATTTCCTGAATCCAATTACATTGATGATGCGTTGTTTGAAACAGGCAAATCATACGAACGACTTCAGGACGACAATAACGCGGTCGCCAGTTATAAGTCTTTAATCTCAAAGTATCCGGCAAGTCCTTATCTTCCCAAAGCGTTGGTACAGCTTGGCTTGATATCCTATAACAGAAGTGAATATGATGCCTCTGAAGCCTATTACAAACAAGTTGTCGAAAAATATCCCAACAGTCCGGAAGCCAGAGGTGCATTGGCAGGAATACGTAATAACGCCGTCGAAACCAATAAAGTAAGTGAATATATCGATTATACCAAAAAACTGGGGAACTCGGCTACGCCTACTGAAAATGATCAGGATTCGCTGACCTATTTTGCTGCAGAGAAACTTTATATGGCGAAGGATCCACGGGCAAAGGATGAACTCAGGAAATACCTCGATAATTTTCCATCGGGCAATTTCACCTTGAATGTGCATTTTTATAAAGCCGAATCTGAGTTTCGCGATAATGACCTTGAGGCTGCAATTGTGAGTTACGATTACATTCTGGCTCAGCCAAATAATATTTTCACTGAAAATGCGCTGGTAAGGGCTTCTGAAATTGCTTATCAGGCGGGGGATTTCAGAAAATCGCTGGGTTACTATGAACGTCTTGAAACTGTTTCGAATAACAATAACAATAAATTGCTTTCACTCGCCGGCCGTTTGCGCTGCCATTATGATCTTAAAGAATTTGATGCCGTTTCAAAAATTGGATGGAAGATCCGGAGTATGGAGAAGATACCTCCGGAACTGGATCGTGAAGCCTCCTATAAATCAGCAAAGGCTTATGTTGAGTTGAATGATCAGGCCAAAGCACTGCCTCTCTGGAGAAAACTTTCTGCTGATTCAAAATCACTCGAAGGAGCTGAGGCAAAATACCGGCTTTGTGAATATTATTATACGAATAATAAATTAAAGGAAGCTGAAAATGAGGTAATGGATTTCATCGAAAAGAATACTGCGCATCAGTTTTGGCTTGCAAAAAGTTTCATTCTGCTTGCACATGTATACGAAAATCAAAATGATCTGTTCCAGGCGACAAATACCTTGAAAAGCATCATCGAAAATTACGAAATAAAGGGTGATGGTATATTGGATGAAGCCAATCAGTATCTTCAGATGCTGCAGGCAAAGGAAAGTCAGGCACCGGGAACTACAGGAGTACAAACCAAACCCTCGGCAGAAGGGTCGAAAAATATTTAAATCAAACAGCGTTATGAGACAAATATATCCTTTATTCTCAGTTTCACTTTTAATTGTTGCAATGTCTGCACTGCCGGCAATTGCACAAAGAGACACTACCAAGCTCAACCAGTCGGTTGAAGTGGTGAAAGCGTATCACCCCAATATAACGAACGCAAATAAGGTGAATCTGATGCCGGTTGTCGACGATACTACCCGTTTTACTCCCGAATTCAATTATACAATAGATAGTCAGCCTGTTAAAAAGGGCTTTACAGCTTCGCCTATTGGTGCGGCTGATGTTAATGGATTGCAGTCAAAAGATTTGGGCCTGGGGCATTTGAAGTTGGGAGCAGGTACTTTAGGCACCCTCTACGGAGAATTTTTCTTTAATCTTCCAAAATCGAAGCTTGCGACTTTCGGAATGCACCTGCGTCACCTCTCCTCCGATGGTAAAATAAAACTCAGGGAAGACGATCTGGTTGATGCTCCGTACAGTCAGAACAACGGTGAAGTATTTGGTTCGGTTAGTTTGGGAAACACGATACTTTCTGCTGATCTTTCCTACAATCGTGATGCAGTAAGATATTATGGTTACCCGGTTTCTCTCCCGGGAAGTTTTTCATTTCCAATTGAATACGGTCTAAAGCAGATCTATCAGAATGGCGATGTCAATGTGGTGTTGAAAAATAACGAAAAGAACGAGGGCGATTTAAAATTTTACACTGGTTTTCGTCTTGGATTTTTTGATGCAAAAACAGGACAGAAGGAAAGCAGTGGTGGCATTTTTGGTAAATTCAATCACAATTTCGGCGCGTTTAACGGGCTGCTGGATCTCTCGTTTGATCATTTTTCCACTGATAGTATTTACCTTGAATCCTCCTCATTAACCGGGACAAAACAGGAGGAGTGGCTCCGTGTGGCTCCGTCTGTGATGGTTGGCGGCGATACCTGGTCTGCCCGGGGTGGAATTAATTTTGTGGCTGTATCAAATAAGGGTGACGGGAACTCGGCCAAATTGTATCCCGACTTTGAATTTAATTTTAAACCCATAGAGGGAATACTGTCACTATATGCGGGTTTTAGAGGTGATCTCAAAAATAACCGGTATGGCGATATCGCTTACGAAAATTATTGGACTGATCCCCGACATAATGTGCGGAACACAAGTTACACTTACATTGTTTCGGGTGGTGTAAAGGGAAAAATTACACGCGAAATCTCTTATAATCTCGGGTTGAAGTACAGTAAGGTTAAGGATCTTTATTTTTATATCCTGAATGGCTATTCATCGGGCTCAGCTCCGGTAATTTACAATAATGCTTTCGACCTGGCTTATGACAATGCCGGAATCACCAATTTATCTGCTGAGTTTTCATACGTTTCTGGTAAAGATCTTTCAGTTGTATTAAAAGGAAATTACTATAATTATAATCTTGAATCACTGCAATTTGCTCCTCATAAACCCAATTTTGACCTTACGACCACAGCAGGTTTCAGAATTATCGAACGGTTGACCGGCTTTGCTGATCTGGAGATTACCGGAGAGCGCAAAGCATTGGTCTATAATGGTGTTCTGTTATCATCTGCAAGACCGCAGGCGGAAGAATTCCCAATTGATCCTTCCATCCGGTTGAACCTGGGAGCTACATATGAAATGACCGGTAATTTTAAACTGTTCGGTCGCGTCGATAACCTGCTGAACCGGAAAAATGAACAATGGCTGGGCTATGCCTCTCAAGGTTTAAGATTGCTTGCCGGAGTGACCTATTCGTTCTGATAAACCACACAAGATAATTTTAAAAGCCTTTCATTAAATTGAAAGGCTTTTTTGTTGAAAATCAACAGGATATAAAGACCAATTTTTTTCTGAAATCCCAATTTTAGTGATCGTTTTATTTCGTTGGTAAGCGATTATTTGTTATATTTGCAGACCTCTGAAAATGGAGCAGATAGTTCTGAAAAAGAGTAATCTGCAACAGGTAAATCCAGATTTCCTACGTCATGATTAATTTGATGTTTTTTCAGAAATCAGAAGGGCTGTTATAATATTTTAAATAAATTTATATTAAGAATGAGCGATTTAGAGAATACATCATCCAATGGAAATTCAAGTTATGGTGCTGACAGTATTCAGGTTTTAGAAGGACTCGAGGCAGTACGTAAACGTCCTGCAATGTACATTGGTGATATTAACATTAAAGGTTTGCATCACCTTGTATATGAGGTTATCGATAATTCGATAGATGAGGCACTGGCAGGTTATTGCGAAAACATTGATGTAATCATTAATCCTGACGGGTCTGTAACAACCCTGGACGATGGTCGTGGAATTCCGACAGAACTGCATACGGGAGAAAATAAATCGGCATTGGAAGTGGTTTTGACTGTTTTACATGCCGGTGGAAAGTTCAATAAAGACAGTTATAAAGTTTCCGGAGGGTTACACGGAGTGGGTGTCTCGTGCGTAAATGCATTGTCTTCTTACCTTCGGGCTGAGATCCACCGCGATGGTAAAATCTGGGAGCAGGAATATGAAAAAGGATTTCCACAGGGAGATGTAAAAATTATTGGTGAATCAGACAAGACAGGGACGATCATCACTTTTATCCCTGACAGTTCAATTTTCACAACAACTGATTTTAAATACGATATACTTTCAGCCCGGCTTCGCGAACTTGCCTTTTTGAACCGGGGTATCCGCCTGACGATCACTGATAAACGGATCGTTGAAGAGAATGGGGTTTTCAAAAGTGAAGTGTTCTGTTCCGAAAAAGGTTTGGCCGAATTTGTCGATTATCTTGATGGTACGCGTGAGCGGCTCATCGAGGAGACGATTCACATTGCTACGGAGAAGAATGACGTACCCGTAGAGATTGCCATGTGTTACAATAATTCGTTTACTGAAAATATCCACTCGTATGTGAATAATATCAATACCATTGAGGGTGGAACGCACATGACCGGTTTCAGAAGGGGGTTAACACGGACACTTAAAAACTATGCGGATACAAGCGGAATGCTCTCGAAGCTGAAATTTGAAATTAGCGGTGATGACTTCCGTGAAGGACTGACAGCCGTTTTATCGGTAAAAGTGCAGGAACCACAGTTCGAAGGTCAGACGAAAACGAAACTTGGTAATTCCGAAGTCAGCGCTTCGGTTGATCAGGCTGTGAGTGAAATGTTGTCAAATTACCTCGAAGAGCATCCAAGGGAGGCAAAAATAATTGTGAACAAGGTTATCCTTGCGGCCACTGCCCGTCATGCTGCACGTAAAGCACGTGAACTGGTTCAGCGCAAGAGTGTCCTTTCAGGAGGTGGATTGCCAGGTAAACTTGCCGACTGTTCCGAAAAAGATCCTGCAATGTGTGAGGTGTTCTTTGTCGAGGGTGATTCTGCCGGTGGTACTGCAAAACAAGGGCGCGACCGCAAATTTCAGGCAATTCTGCCACTCAGGGGCAAGATACTGAATGTTGAAAAGGCAATGTCGCACAGGGTGTTTGACAGCGAGGAAATCCGCAATATTTATACGGCTCTGGGGGTTTCGATCGGAACTGATGAAGACCAGAAAGCATTGAATTTTTCAAAGCTTCGTTACCACAAGATTGTGATAATGACCGATGCGGACGTCGACGGCTCACACATCGCAACATTGATTATGACCTTCTTTTTCAGGTACATGTACGATCTTATCTTGAATGGTTACCTTTATATCGCAACACCTCCGCTTTATCTGCTTAAGAAAGGAAAACAGGAACAATATTGCTGGACAGAGGCTCAACGGCTTAAATTAATCGAAGAATGGGCTGGTGGTAATGAAAAGGCAATCCATGTACAGCGTTATAAAGGTCTTGGAGAAATGAACGCCGAACAGTTATGGGATACCACCATGAATCCTGAGACGCGTACGTTACGTCAGGTAACCATCGAAAACCCGGCTGAAACCGATCACGTATTTTCGATGCTGATGGGTGATGATGTTCCACCCCGACGTAAGTTTATTGAAGACAATGCAAC
>JBBRGI010000037.1:0-17148 GCA_038240855.1 Bacteroidales bacterium
ATCTTATGCTTGCCGGCAGGATGTTTGATGCAAATAGCATTGCCTTTTCAGGAATCAGGGTAATGGTAAATATGAACCAGTTGGGAGAAGCAGCCGGAGTAACTTCTTACCTGGCATTAAACAGCAATGAATCCGTTCGCAATATCAATCCCCGTGATGTCAGGAACGAATTGAAAAAAGGGGGTTCAATTGTAATTTAGCATCTATATCAGTAAACATGAAAAATAGCTCTCTCTGCATCTCCATTCTCACATGCTTATCGATTCTTGTCTCTTTGCAATTCTCCTTTGGCTTGGGACATCAGACAATCATCGTTGAAGCCGAAAATTTCGATCAGCCGGGCGGCTGGGTGATCGATCAGCAAAGCATCGATCAGTTGGGTTCATCCTATTTGCTTGCACACGGGCTGGGAGTACCTTGTGAAGATGCAGTTACCGGGGTCGATTTTCAAAAAACAGGAAGATACCATGTATGGGTCCGGTCACGTAACTGGGCTGCTGGTCCCGTCAGGAGCCAAAGTGCAGGGCGGTTTACACTCGGGATAAACGGTCAGGTCCTGGATTCAATATTTGGACAAGATAAAACCGAATGGAACTGGCACTATGGCGGAGCGGTTGAAATTCAAAAACTAAGAACAAAAATCAGTTTGCACGACCTGACCGGGTTTGACGGGCGTTGCGATGCTATTGTTTTTTCGACTGACAAGGATTTAATCGACCATCAATCGGAAGAATCTCTGCTGGCCTGGCGAAAAAAAAAGGATAACGTTCCGGCAATAAAATCGGGCAAATTCGATCTGGTAGTTGTAGGAGGAGGAGTTGCCGGGATTACAGCCACGGTTTCTGCTGCCCGGCTGGGATTGAAAGTAGCGCTTATTCATAACCGGCCTGTACTGGGTGGAAACAACAGTTCGGAAATAGGTGTTGAAATGGTGAGTGACCTGAATATTGCACCCTACCCCAACCTTGGAAACCTGACCAGGCAACTGGATGATTATAATAAATCGCAGGATAAGAAGCCGGGAACTGGCAGTGATCAGGCTAAACTCGACTTTATTTTAAACGAGCCAAACATCACCTTCTTTCCCGAAATGCATGTAATTAAGGCAAAGGTTATCAACGGAAATATTCGTTCAGTTACGGCCCAAAATATTAAAAACAACAGGGAACAATTGATTACCGGAAACCTCTTTGCCGATTGTACGGGCGATGGTAACCTGGGTTTTCTTGCCGGTGCCGATTTACGTTATGGCAGAGAATCAGAAGCCGAATCGGGCGAATCGCTTGCGCCTGAAAAAACTGACTCATTGGTGTTGGGAGCAACATTACATTGGAAAACTGTCAGCAGTAATCAACCTGTAATTTTCCCTGATTGTCCCTGGGTCCTGCCGTTTTCAGCCGAAAGTTGCCAGAATGCGCTGGGTGGCGCCTGGAATTGGGAAACCGGGTTTCAATACGACATGGTAAACAGAGTGGAATTTATCCGCGATAATATGCTTCGTGCAATTTACGGCAATTGGTCTTTCCAGAAGAATCATCCCCAATTCAGGGAAAAGTATCAGAACTATTCACTCCATTGGGTCGGATACATACTCGGAAAGCGTGAATCCCGGAGACTTATGGGCGATATTGTTTTCAGCCAGAAAGATATTGACGAAGGTGTCGTATATCCCGATGCCTGCGTATCCTCGCGGTGGGGGATCGACCTTCATTACCTGGATCCCAAAAATTCAAAATATTTCGAAGGGAACGAGTTTCGCTCAATATCGCACCATGAACAAAAAAATACACACCCCATCCGGACACTGCCCTATCGGTGCTTCTATTCCCGTAATATTGAAAATCTTTTTATAGCTGGCCGTTGTGTTAGCGTTACCCATATCGCCCATGCAATGTTCCGTTGCCAGCACACTACCGGGATGATGGGGGAAGTTGTCGGAATGGCAACCTGGATTTGTAATGAAAAAAAGACGTTACCGCGCGGCGTTTTTTCAAATCACCTCGAAGAAATGAAGGTGTTACTTGATAAAGGAATACAGCGTAATGATTGAAATGGCCTATAATTCAACCATAAAGCCTTAAAAAACAAAAATGTGAAACTAATTACTATTTGCTGGGTATCCTTATTTTTGCATGGCCATATTGTGGCTCAGGACTTTAGAATTTATTCCGATTTTCCCTCGGGAAATATCCTCATTGAAAAAACCAGTAATGATACAGTATGGATGCGCCCCGATCTCAGGGATACTAAAGGAGAATGGTTTTACTGGTGTTTTGCAGTAAATCAGGCAAAAGGTAAAACCTTAACTTTTGTGTTTACAAGGCCTAATGTTTTTACAGTCAAAGGACCTGCAACCAGTTTTGATTCAGGGCAAAACTGGGAATGGCCGGGTATCAGACCCATAAAGGAATCCTTTTCGTATACCTTTAAAAATAACGCCGAAGTCAGGTTTAGTATGGGTATGCCCTATACTCAGAAACAATTCAGCCTGTTTATTCAGCCATTCTTAAAATCGGACCTGGTCACGCTGGATGTCTTAGCCAAAACCAAAGCAGGCAGAGATATTGAACGATTAATCATTCAACCGGTAAATCATAAGGTGAAATACAAAGTCCTGATTACTGCCCGACATCATGCCTGCGAAATGATGGGCAACTACGAGATGGAGGGGATGATTCAGGCCATAATGACCGATGAATGGTTGAAAAATAACGTTGAGTTCTGCTTTATCCCATTTATGGACAAAGATGGGGTTGAAAATGGTGATCAGGGGAAAAACAGAATTCCGCGCGACCACAACCGCGATTACAGTGATAAAAGTGTGCATGAATCGACTGCTGCATTACGAAGCTGGGTTCCCGTTTGGTCTGAGCAAAAGCTTGCAGTGTGCCTCGACCTGCATTGCCCATGGATAAAAGGTGAAAACAACGAGAATATCTACCTGCCGGGTGCCGAAGATCCTAAAGTTGCGGAGCAGCAATTGTTATTTTGTAATCTTTTAAAAAACAATAACCAGGGAGAATTAAAAGTTTCGGATAAGCTATTCTTTCCTTTTGGTATCGGCTGGAATACTGCCGCGAATACGACACAGGGATTCTCATTTACGCAATGGTCTTCCGGACTTAAAGGAGTCAAACTCAGTATGACCCTCGAGTTTCCCTATTCCAATAATGAAGGTCAAACCATAACACCGGCAAATTCACGCGCTTTTGGGGCCGATCTTACACAAGCAATTAAAAAATATTTACAACAATAATTAACTAATTATGAGAATATTACTTACCTTATTATTAATAGTTCCCTTATTTCTAAACGCACAGACCAGGGGAATTGAAAAGCAAAAATTACCAAAATCATTCAGCGGCATTTATCCGCATCTGGCTTATTACAACAATGAAGGAGAATGTGGTACGGGCGCCGTTGTTCCGTGGGCGGATCGCTTGTGGGTAATCACTTATGGGCCCCATCTTCCATTTGGATCGTCGGACAAATTGTATGAGATCACCTCTGGTCTCCAGAAAACTATCAGACCTGAAAGTATAGGTGGTACTCCCGCAAACCGAATGATTCACAAGGAAAGCAACCAACTTTTTATCGGACCATATGCCATTGACGGCGATGGAAAAGTAAGGGCAATACCCTACAAACTAATGCCCGGACGTCATACCGGCAATGCGCGCCATCTTACTGATCCTGCAGGTAAAATATATTACGCAACCATGGAAGAAGGTTTTTACGAAGTGGATGTGAATACGCTGGAACCGAAACTATTGTATAAGGATGGCAATGTGAACCGGAAAGCAGGTGAAATGGCCCAGGCTGCGGTTCTTCTTCCGGGCGCTCATGGAAAAGGTTTTTATTCAGGGCAGGGCGTCACAGTGTACTCCAATAACGGAGAAGCGAATCAGCTCGCCCTGACCAAATTTGACACAGAATCAGGGTCTCTTTCAGAATGGAATGGCAAAGAATGGAAAACGGTTCGTCGCAACCAGTTTGTTGAAGTTACCGGGCCTGGCGGAATCTACGGGAATACAAATCCCAAAACTGATCCCATCTGGGCAACGGGATGGGATCATAAATCGGTACTTTTAGGTGTCAGAAATCCTGAAACGGGATGGAATTTCTACCGGTTACCCAAGGCCAGCCATTCCTACGACGGCGCTCATGGGTGGAATACCGAATGGCCCCGCATCCGCGACATCGGAACTACAGAGAAACCCGACTATTTGATGACTATGCATGGTATGTTCTGGAGTTTTCCGGGAAAGTTTACTGCACTCAATTCGTCCGGTATCCGTCCGCGTACTGCTTACCTTAAAGTGATCGGAGACTTTACCCGCTGGAATAATCAGTTGGTTTTTGGCTGTGATGATTCGGCACAAAAGGAATTCCTCAACAAACGAAAAGTGAAAGGCAGTATTGACGGACCCGGTCAGTCAAATTCCAACCTCTGGTTTACTTCGCTGGAAAAACCCGACGAGTTAGGCCCTAATACTTCGGAAGGTGCACTCTGGATTTCGGAAAACATTAAATCAGGCGAGGTTTCCGAACCTTTCCTTTTTGCCGGATGGGAGCATCGCTCGGCCTGGATCAAAAATGAAGGGAAACAACCGGTATCGTTCACATTTGAAATCGATGCACAGGGGAATAATTCATGGACCAGCATCAAAACAATCACTCTCAAGGCTGATGAGTCAGCAAATGTTCCCTTTACTTCAACGGAAAAAGGTGAATGGATCAGGGTAAAAGTGGCCCAGGCAACCAAAGCTACGGTTCATTTTTCTTACACACAGAAAGATAACCGGTCGCGAAAGGCTGCTCCGATTTTTAAAGGTTTAGCCAATGTTAACGAGTCAAATACAAGTGCCGGATTACTTTGGGGTCTTGGTAACAACCGCAGACAACTGGGTGTTTTGTCAGGAACAGTTTCGGATAACGGTTTTACTGAAAATGGATATTACGAATTGGATTCCCTGATGAATCTCGTAAAAAAGGAAGATGTGAAATCAGCCTCATTTATCCGCAAAAAATTTGCCATACCGGCCCGAACCGTGACAATCGACGAAGCATCTGTACTGGTTATTGACGACCGCAACCGAGGCTGGAGATTGCCAAAAGGAGATCCAAAATTTACTGAATTAACCGACAATGCCGTTGTACGTATTTGTCGCGAAGTGGCAACAGAACGCGACTTGTTAAATTGCGCCGGTACCTTTTATGAACTTCCTGCCGAAAATGCCGATGGTTTTGCGAAAATCAGGCCCATTTCATCGCATAACTTCCGGATTCACGATTATGCTTCGTACCGTGGTATGCTGATTATGACAGGAATTAACCCGAAAACCGCAAAGGGTAATGCGCATATAGTGACTTCATCAGACGGAAAAGCTTCAGTTTGGGCCGGAACAATCGACGATTTATGGGAGGCTGGTAAACCTGTTGGTGAAGGTGGTCCCTGGAAAAATACAGCCGTAAAAGCCGGAGAACCATCCGATCCATACCTTATTGGTTTTTACGACAAAAAAAATCTCAAACTTTCACACGACTCAAAGGAAACGGTAACCTATAAAATTGAAGTGGAACCAATCGGACATGGCCCGTGGATGATGTACCGGGAAGTAAGCGTAAAACCCCGTGAAACATTCAAACTCCGTTTTCCCGATAGTTTCCAGTCGCGCTGGATCAGGTTTGTGCCAAATAAATCGTGTGAGGTTACAGCGTGGTTAAAATATGAATAAGAATTTATGCGTACCGGTGGATTAATGGGTGAAGTAGTTGGTATCGCTGCTTTTTTGTGTAAAAAGCACAATGCATCTCCACGTGATATTTATAATCACTACATTTCGGAGCTGAAAGAAGAAATATTGAAATAGAGATAATAAATTTTAAAAATTACCCATATGCATCGATTAACGATCAATTTAAAAGTAAAAACTATCATTATCGTATTTTTTCTATTCATACTAAATACGAGTCTTAAAAGTCAGATTCTGGTGGAATGCGAAAGTTTTTCCGAAAAGGGAGGCTGGGTTGTTGACCAGCAGTTTATGGATCAGATGGGATCCCCTTTTCTGATGGCTCATGGATTGGGTAAACCTGTCGCCGATGCTTCGACCAAAGTGACTTTTCCCTCAGCCGGAAACTATAGTGTATTTGTAAGAACCCGTAATTGGGTAGGTTACTGGTCGGATAAAGAGACACCCGGCAAGTTTAATCTGTTAATTGATGGCAAGCCGTTAAAGGCAACCTTCGGAACGGAGGATACAGAATGGAATTGGCAATATGGTGGTTCAGTAAAGATTAAAGCGGGAGAAACCAAAATTTCGCTGCGCGATCTTACCGGTTTTAATGGCCGGTGCGATGCCATACTTTTCACCACTAATTCATCATATCGCCCCGTAAATACACCGCGCGAACTGGCCGCCTTCAGAAAAAAGGCTTTAGGTCTTCCTGAAAAACCAGCCTCTGCCGGGAAATTCGATCTTGTTGTGGTTGGTGGCGGAGTAGCAGGTACCTGTGCCGCACTTTCGGCTGCACGCCTTGGCTTAAAAGTGGCCCTAATTCAGGATCGTCCCGTTCTGGGTGGAAATAACAGTTCAGAGGTGCGTGTTCATCTGGGCGGAAGAATCAACCTTGCCCCCTACCCCATGTTGGGAAATGTGGTCAATGAGATCGGACCGGTGAAAGGCGGAAATGCGCAACCAGCCGCTTTCTACGAAGATCAGAAAAAACTCGATGTGGTGACAGCCGAAAAAAATATTACCCTTTTTCTGAATTACCGCGCCAATGGTGTGGATAAAAAGGATGATCTGATTTCAACTGTATACGCCTCAAATATTGAAAACTCAACACAACTGCGTTTCGAAGCGCCGCTTTTTGCCGATTGCACAGGTGACGCAACAATCGGGGCACTGGCGGGTGCCGATTTTATGATGGGCCGTGAAGGACAGGATGAATATGGAGAACCTACAGCACCCAAAGTAAAAGATAAGATGACCATGGGATCTTCGGTGCAGTGGTATGCCGAAGAATCAACCCGCCCTGAGTTATTCCCTCCTATTTCATGGGGACTGAATTTCAATGAAAAAAGTGTACAGGTTGTAAAAATGGGTGAATGGACCTGGGAAACAGGAATGAACTACGACCAGGTGAAAGATTTCGAGCGCATCAGGGATTATGGATTAATGGTTGTTTTCTCCAACTGGTCATACCTGAAAAACCGTTTTGAAGAGAATCAGAATTTTAAAAACAGCAAGCTTAACTGGGTGGCCTACGTGGCAGGTAAACGGGAGTCGCGCCGGTTGACCGGAGATCTTGTACTCAGGGAACAGGATTTAACCGATGTTGTGAAATATCCTGATGGTACTGCACCCACTTCATGGACCATTGACCTCCATTATCCTGATCCGAAAAATACACAACACTTTCCTGAAGGCGAGTTTCTCTCTATTGCAAAACACAAACCGATTTATCCTTATCCTATCCCCTACCGCTGCCTGTATTCCAGGAATGTTAACAATCTTTTTATGGCCGGCCGGAATATCAGCGTAACACACGTGGCGCTTGGAACAGTCAGGGTTATGCGTACAACGGGAATGATGGGCGAGGTCGTTGGAATGGCTGCATCGGTTTGCAAAAATCATGACGTCCTTCCCCGAAAGGTCTATGAAACATATCTTCCTGAATTACAGGATCTGATGACTAAAGGAACCGGAAAACTTGATCTGCCGAATCAACAAAAATACAACGAAGGTGGTTCATTACTCAAGACACTAAAATAATATAATCATATTAAGCGATCCAATAATGGGTAGAGTTTCATTAATATTGACCATTTTACTTTTTGTATTGTCAGGAAACATCGGGATACAGGAGACTGATGTGATGTATTTTACGTCATCATTTCGTCCTGACAAGGCAAAGACCACAAGTAAAATTCTGATCAATTTTAACGATACAATCCCTGACGATTCGCTAACGCTCTATTTTACCGGAAATGACTATCCCGAAGCTTTCAGCCGGAATATTCATACCGCAGTGTGTATCGATACGATATGTCGGTTAGTTAATATCAGTATTTATTGGGAACTTACGGGCAAATATCTCGGATTTTCCCTTTCCCCGGGCGAAGAACTGACTAAAAGGGAACATGTACCCTTTCTGGAACCGGATTATTCACGACTCCACGAAATTTTAGGTGATTCATCCTCACAGCTTGGTTATTATACACCGCTCGAAATTCATCCTGTAAATGTACCCCCAACAAGTAAATCCACTGAAAAGTCAGACGGAATAACCGGGGCTACCCTACCCGATCTTTCACCATGGATAGTACCCGAAGCCGCCTATACCTCTTACACGCTTTGGCATCTTGTCTACGGAACAACACGTGACAGTATTATCGCGTATACAAGGGAAAATTTGCTTTCGGGCCAATTATTTACACATTTGTTACAGGAAAAGGATCCATTCAGTCAGATTATAGGGCTACAATGGCTTAGCGAAACCGACCAGACAGGTGATCAATACGTCGATGCAGCAATTCACATCTTACAATCCGGGAATTATTTAGCTTCAAGTCAGGCTCTCAAATTTTTAAAAAAATGCAACATTGAGGAAGAACGGCTCCAAAGAGAGGTGATTAAATTGCTCGACATTGAAGATTTCCGGATCAAAAACACTGCGGTTGATTTTCTCCGAAGCTCAGCTAAATTAACTCAACCCGTTGTAAGTGAGATGGTAAACCGACTCAAAAGTGACAATTATTACCTTGTGAATTTGATACTAACCTTGCTCGAGCGAAAAGTTCAACCCTCTTATGATGACCAGCTTAAATTAAGTTTACTGCTGGAAAGCAAAAATGTAAATGTGGCAAACAGAGTTTTTTATTTTCTATTAAATTTGCCTGATCAATCGCCTGATATTATCAAACAACTGAACAGGTATAAGAAGAAAAGGCAATAACAAACTAAAATTTAACAACCAACTATTTAAAAATGATCACATTTTCAATATCAATAGTAGTCCTGATCCTGGGGTATTTTCTCTATTCAAAGTACCTCGAAAGAGTTGCAGGCGCCGATACCAAAAGGGTTACCCCTGCCTATAAAATGACCGACGGAGTCGATTATGTTCCGATGCCCTGGTGGAGAGTCTTTTTAATACAATTCCTCAATATTGCCGGATTAGGTCCTATTTTTGGGGCAGTTGCCGGAGCGATGTGGGGACCAGTCGCGTTTTTATGGATTGTTCTTGGATCCATATTTGCAGGAGGCGTTCACGACTATCTTTCCGGCATGCTCTCCATCAAGCATAACGGATTAAGCATAACAGAGATTGTGGGAATATACCTCGGAAGAAATACCAAGCAGATCATGAGGGGTTTTACAGTAATGCTGATGATTATTGTCGGTGCTGTTTTTATCATGGGACCTGCTAAAATACTTGCCAGTCTGACTCCCGAAAACTTACATATGAATTTTTGGATTTGGGTCGTGTTTATTTATTATGTGCTGGCTACCATGCTTCCAATCGATAAAATTATCGGAAAAGTTTATCCGGTTTTTGGCTTCGCCCTCTTGTTCATGGCGGTAGGTTTAATCAGCGCATTGTTTGTCGGGGGATACCAGATTCCTGAACTGACGTGGAATAATTTCACAAACTTTCACGATCAACCCGAAAAGTTTCCGATATTTCCCATGATGTTTATTACGATTGCCTGCGGAGCAATATCGGGATTTCATGCCACACAATCACCGCTGATGGCGCGCTGCATTACCAACGAAAAACTTGGGCGTCGCGTATTTTACGGAGCGATGATTACCGAAGGAATTGTCGCCCTCATATGGGCAGCAATCGGTATGGCTTTTTATGGCGGAGTAGGACAATTGAATGAAGTGATGATAGCCAACAAGGGGAATGCAGCCTATCTTGTGAATGAAATATCAAATTCATTGCTTGGACGTGTGGGTGGTGCCTTGGCACTGTTAGGCGTTGTCGCAGCACCTATCACTTCGGGTGATACCGCTTTCAGGAGTGCCCGCCTGATTGTAGCTGATTTTCTAACACTAAAACAAGGACCAATACGGAACAGACTGTTAATCAGCTTTCCCCTCTTCATTGTTGGGTATGCGCTTACCCAGGTGGATTTTGCGATCATATGGCGTTATTTTGCCTGGTCAAATCAAACTCTTGCAGCAGTAGTACTCTGGACTGTTACTGTTTACCTGATTAAAGAAAGTAAAAATTACTTTGTTACGCTTATTCCGGCTCTTTTTATGACCGTTGTAATTACGTCTTATCTGTTCTTTGCTCCCGAAGGTTTTAATCTGCCTTACAATATCTCACTTTCTGCAGGCTTTTTTGTAGCTATTGTAGCTTTTATAAAGTGTGAAATGTACCGGAGAAAATTAAAGGCACAACTTTCACTGTAAATTTCATGAGGTCCGAATCTGCCGGCTTACGGATTAACAACAAATAACTTATAATTTAAACCTTTATGAGCAAATGCCCGGCAAGACAGATGATTTGCCGGCGGGCGGTTTGAAGGTAAAAAAAAAACCATAAATGAAACGAAGAGATTTTATTCTTACAACAGCAACAGGATCGGCATTACTTGCATCAGGCAACTTGTTTGCATTTCCGCAAACCCCTCAGCAGGAAAACGGGACAGGTAAGTTTTGCGCACAGTCTGCACGTAAAGTACCTGTTGCTTACATTGTTGATGTAGTTGTGGTTGGCGGTTCAACCGCAGCAGTTGCAGCAGCAGTGAGTGCCGCACAAAACGGTGCAAAGGTTTTGCTAATCGCTCAGGAAACCTATCTGGGTGAAGATGTCTGCGGTACCTACCGTTACTGGAATGTCCACCCAAATGCAACCGGTACGGAGTTGGGCAAGAAACTCTTTGGCAATGGACTGCTGGTACCGCTCAAATTTAAGCAAACGCTCGACAATGAACTCATAAATAATAAGGTAGACTTTCTGTTTTCGAGTTATGTCACCGATCTGCTGACCGATTCGCATGGAAATCCTGCCGGTGTGACCATTGCAAATCGCTCCGGGAAACAGGCCATAAGGGCGAAGATAATTATCGATGCGACACCCCGGGCAATGGTTGCCCGGCTCACATCGGCTTCTTTTACCTCTTATCCCGCCGGAAAACAGAATTTCAAATTCATCGTGGTCGGTAATAATGAGAAAAAGCTCTCTGGCGGCTCTTCCCAGGTATTGCCACAACCCGTAGTTTTTAAAGAAATAAATTTCAAGGCAATCGAATATTCGCTGGATATCGAAATGAAAAATAGCTCTTACGAGTCGTTTGCCGCTGCAGAACAAATAGCCCGCGACCTCACCTGGGATGCCAACCAGGTAGAATCAGGAGATCTGCTGTTTCAGATACCACCCGACCACATGATCGGAAAAAGTAGCATGGGAAATGCAGAGACTGACATCGAAAAAATGGAACTCACGCCATTTCAACCTCAAAAAGTCAACCGGATCTTCCTGTTGAACGGAATGGCTGATCTTCACCGCACTGCAGCAGCTAACCTGTTACAACCCGGAGGAATGATCAGAATCGGGGAACGAATCGGTAAAGAAGCTGCCAGCCTGGCCGCTTCAACATCCCAACCAGCTTCAGTTAAAGTAAACGGTAAACGAAGTTCAAATGCAGTAAAAGGCGATGTTGGAGAACTGCTTGGCGGAATCCGGCCCTCCTTAAGCCAGGGATTGATCCAGTCTGATGCAACTACACTTCCAATCCTGGGAAATTACGATGTCCTCGTAATGGGAGGTGGAACAGCCGGGGCTCCTGCCGCTGTCGGAGCTGCCCGCCACGGCGCAAAAACGATAGTACTTGAATATTTACACGGATTAGGCGGAATCGGAACTGCGGGAATGGTCGGTCGCTATTATCATGGATACCGCAAAGGATACACCAACGAAGTCGATCTGGGTGTGAAAGCAATCGGGGAAGGGAATATCAGACAAAAGAAAAAACTCGAAGAATGGGTGTTCGACTGGAAAACAGAATATTTCAGGCGCGAAATACGAAATGCCGGCGGAGATATCTGGTTCGGAGTTTTGGGTTGCGGAGCCTACATCGAAAAAGGGAAAGTCAAAGGGGTTGTCGTCGCTACTCCCTTCGGGAAAGGGGTGATTCTGGCCCATACCGTTATTGATTCATCGGGAAGCTCTGATATCGCAATTGCCGCGGGGGCAGGTTTTGTATACACCGATGGTAATTCAGTAGCTGTCCAGGGAGCAGGTATGCCATTTAAGAATCCAAACGATTTTTACAATAACAGCGACTGGACCTTTACCGATGATACCGATATGCTGGATATCTGGTGGACTTTTATTGTTGCAAAAGACAAATTTGCAAACCAGTATGACATCGGCAAATTGTCGCAAACACGCGAACGTCGCCGGATGGTTGGTGATTTTACCATTTCGGTATTGGATGTTTACAATGGACGCACTTATCCCGATGCAATTTCGATTCATGTCAGTTCGTTCGACACGCATGGTTTTACAGAGGATTCCTTCTTTTATCTGAAACCACCCGCACACAGCGGAGCTGACGTAACGGCTTATGTTCCCTTTCGCGCCCTTCTACCGAAAGGAATTGAAGGAATTGTGGTTACCGGCCTGGGAGCAAGTGCCGACCGCGATGCAATGCCTGTGATCAGAATGCAGCCATGCGTTCAGAATCAAGGTTATGCAGTAGGCTGGGCAGCAGCTATAGCGGCAAAAAACAATCAACTGATCCGTAACATCGACCTGAAATCGCTGCAGAAAGAGCTTGTTAAAATTGAAAATCTGCCCCCAACGACTCTCACCGATCAGGATAATTATCCCCCCTCGGATGAAAACATCAGGGAGGCGGCAAAAACAGTCACGCATAATCTTGATGGACTTGAAACTTTGCTTTGGGACACCAAACGTTCTGTCCCGCTAATGATAGAAGCCTTTGAGCAGGCAAAAAATCCGGAAGACCAACTCACGTATGCAAGGATCCTGGGAATGCTCGGAAATCCTGCGGGAGGTAAAGTGTTGCAACAAGCCATCGAAGACAATAAAAACTGGGACGAGGGTTGGAATTACACCGGAATGGGACAGTTTGGTAAAAGCATCTCCTATCTCGACGGATTAATTATTGCGTTGGGCAGAAGTAAACGTGTTGAAGCAATACCTGCATTGGAACAAATTTCAAAAAAACTCAGTACAAAAAGCGAATTTTCTCATTTCAGGGCAGTTGCCATGGCGCTTGAAACCATCGGGGATGATAAGGGTGCCCTTATCCTTTACGATCTTCTCCAGCTTCCCGGGGTAACCGGTCATTCGATGCCTGATATTCAGACAGCCAAAAGCCTGACACCCGCCAGTGGTACCGATACCAGTACACGAAACAATTCGTTGCGCGAACTCATTCTTGCCCGTGCATTGTACCGCTGTGGCGATGTGAACGGATTAGGCAAAAAAATACTTACCGAATATTCAAAAGATCTCAGGGGACATTATTACCGGCATGCAAGCGGCGTACTTAAGATGTATACTAAAATTCCTGAACCGCAAAAGGAAACCAAAAAGAACAAAGGTGAACTAAACCAGGATTATCCCGAGATAAAAAAAACGACTGTGCCAATGGGACCGAAAAATTAACAAATATATTAATGTCTTTATTGAACGCCGAAAATGAAAGTCTAATTATTTAACAAAATTTCCATTGCCCAGCCTGTCAAAATCCGGCTTTATTTTAGTTATTTTGCACAAACTAAAAACTATGTTGTAATGTTGCGAAGAATTTTCCACCCGGTCTTAAGTATTATCATTATTGTATTGCTCTTCAAGGCTCAAACCGCTTCATCCCAAATACCCGTTACTGAAAAAACACCACCTTCTGACGAAGCCCGTTCGTATTCAAAGTTTCGGGTTTCCATTGATGGCGGCATGGCCTACCTGATCGGGAGTACCTCAACCGCCAAAGCACAGATGAAAAACTACGGTATTTCGGATCAGGAAGCCGATCGGTATTATAACGAGCTCAAATTAGGCGTACAGGCGAATGCTTCAATACATTATATGATTAATCCCATGAATGGCCTGGGATTGGATTACAGCCTTTTTACAACTGGCAGCAGTGTATTGGGTTATCTCGACCCGGGCGACGGATGGACAAAATTTTATGGCTTGTTCTGTGAAAAAATCTACACCAATTATGTGGGCGCATCCTGGTTTCAGAACCGGAAAATAAACGAAAAATGGAGTTATTACGGGAAACTTTCTGTAGGATTGGTACTTTACCGGAACGAAACCCGGATTATTACAGCACCTGTTCTGATAACAGGTAGTGCTCCTGCCATAATGGGTGAATCGGGAATATTTTATTCTTTGACCCGGCACATCTCAGTCGGAATAAGTCTTTCCGATTTCTTCTCCTCTATCCGCAAAATCAATTTAAATGATGGGAATACTATCAATGAGGTAAAGCTTGATAATGATACAAAAGAAAACCTGTCCCGACTCAGTTTGTCAACCGGAGTTAAATTTCACTTTTAACCTGAAGCCATGCAAAAATATATCAATCAAATTACCTCTTCCATTCTATTCCTCCTGGTTTTAATTACCTTCGGTTCCTGCAGCAACGATTTTCTGAACGTTAAGCAAACGGTTGAACTGCAGTTACAGGATACAATTCTGATGACTAACCTTGATCCGCAATTGGCAGTAAATTTTAATCTGCAGGATGCCGGAAATAAACATTGGCGCATTCAGCAATTTCCTGCATGGTTGACTGTTTCCCCGTTAGAGGGAAATTTTTCTGACAGTAAATCTTCGTTTCAACTTCAAATCCCTGTTGAAAATGCCATCCCGCAATGGGGAATGTTCAGTCTCCCGCTGGTTTTTGAAGTTGAAGGTTTTGGGTTGGTGCAATATCCTTTTCATTTTATCAATTTCGGAAGGCCCAACATTGGGTATAACCCTAAAAATATGGTACTGGATCACCAGTCATCGGGCATTATTACGATAGAAAATTGGGGCGAAGGAATTATGGTTTGGGAAATCAAAGATAAACCAGCCTGGCTCACTGTTTCAAAACAGAATGGCTATCTCGAACCGGGAAAATCAGAGCAACTGACAGTTTTGATTTCCCGCGGTAACCTGGCTAAAGGCGACTATTCAGGACAGATTAACATTGCGGTCATTGCGGTAGAGGAAAATTTAAAAATAAATGTCTCGATGAAAGTTACAGATCCCACGATTTCCGGAATAGTGGAAAACATTGATGGTGATGTTGTTGATGCTGATTTCTGTAAAGCGACAGGATTGATGGTAGTTGCCGCTAAAAATCCCAACCGTCTGTATCTCTTTAAAACCGGTCAGGCTGTAAAAACGATGGATATGGATAAAATCCCGAAGTGTGTGACGGTGTCAGAAACCGGGAACCAAATTGCTGCAGTATTTACCAATACCGATTTATCGTTAATAAATCCTGAAAACATGACCATTACCCGGAATATTAAGACCGGAATAATCGCTTCGGATGTGGCATTGGGTGCCAACGATTGGGCTTACTTGTCTCCGCAGGAGTATTATACGTCGTATCTTCTTAGTGTTGATCTGAATTCCGGACAGGTTGTAAAAAATGACGTTAATCTGAATGGCCTTACCTTGCTGAAAAAAGTTCCGGGGAAAAACCTGCTTTACGGATCGCAGGTTGGTTATTCAACCGATGGCCTGTTCGTTTTTGATATCTCGAAAGGAGCTGCAGATAATATTGTTGATCAATGGTGGGTCAATTTAAGAAAATTTTGGCTTTCAGAAGACGGACTGTCTGTCTACACCGGAATAAGAAAGATTTACCAGTCACCCGATTACAGGCAAAAGGGTTATATCATGGATACCCCTGTTTTATCCGGAGAATTAGAACCAGTATCAGGATCAATAACTGCCATGGATCATTGCCAGCTACTTAAAGAATTGCTGGTTGCAAATAAAAGTTTTAACAGCCAGTTAGGTACCCGCATTTTACGGATCGACGATTCTGGATTTTTAACAAAGAATGCTTTTACGGTGGGTAATTGCGTAGCCGTTGAAAATGGAACTACTTTATCCTTGATACCTGAAGTTTCGTATATGTATGTGAATAAGTCGGGGAAAGAGCTCAACCTGATTAAAAAAGGGGTGAGCAACATAGGCCAGATATATTGGTCTTATGAGAAAATAATTTTAAAATAGAAAAGCAGATTAAATTTTTAACTTTATCCGGTACAATGAAGCGAAAATATTGATATACAAGCCTGGTTATAATAACTGCTATAATATGAAATTCGAATGGCTTCTTGATTACAATCCGATATTGCTGGCACTATTTGCAACAATTTTTACCTGGGGGCTCACAGCACTGGGAGCCTCCATGGTTTTCTTCTTTAAGAGCATCAATAAAAAAATCTTAAATTCAATGCTGGGTTTTGCTGCCGGTGTAATGATAGCGGCAAGTTTTTGGTCACTGTTAAATCCGGCTATCGAGATGGCAGAAACAAACGGAACAACCCCATGGGTACCCGCTCTTGTGGGATTTCTTTCCGGAGGCGCTTTTTTGTTTTTAATTGATAAACTGTTACCTCACCTGCACATGGGCCTTTCGACCGACAAGGCCGAAGGAATAAAGACTACCTGGCAAAGAAGCATACTGCTTGTACTGGCCATAACCCTGCATAACATTCCTGAAGGACTCGCTGTTGGCGTTGCCTTTGGAGCACTGGCCAGTAACTCCGATCCCAATGCCCTGGCAGGTGCTGTGGCACTGGCAATAGGAATAGGGCTGCAAAATTTCCCTGAAGGTGCGGCTGTATCAATTCCGTTAAGACGGGAAGGATTTTCTCGATTAAAAGCATTTAATTACGGACAATTATCGGGTGTTGTCGAACCCATTTCCGGGGTACTTGGTGCCTACCTGGTTTTAACCGTTACACCCTTACTTCCTTATGCATTATCATTTGCAGCCGGTGCTATGATTTTTGTAGTTGTTGAGGAATTAATCCCTGAATCTCAAACCGGGAATGAAACCGACTTATCGACCATCGGCGCTATGTTAGGATTCGCAACCATGATGTTCCTGGATGTAGCGCTTGGGTAAAGGAACTA
>JBBRGI010000038.1:0-17011 GCA_038240855.1 Bacteroidales bacterium
AAAAGGCAGTCCGAAACATCGGGCAAGTTACAGGCGAATAAACAAATTCTGATCCAGGAACAAGATAACCTGGTTGTTATTAATGAGAAGATTCTAACTTCAATTTCAGCTTCCGATTATTCCTCGGTTGATCAGATTAAGGCGATTCTACAACAGAAAATAGATACTGATGCTGTTAAGAAATTGATCAAGGATTTCAGGCAACAATTACACCTCACAGAAAATCAGGTGCAGATCTTAAAGTCAGAAATTGGGGAACAATTGTATGTTGCTGAAGATCACCTGCGATTGAAAAATGAGATCTCGAAGCTAAACGAAGAGCAGGCTGCCAGAAACCGTGAGCTGGGTAAAACAGAGGGGTTGATCCGAAAATTGACAAAAGACCTGGAGCAACAGCTAGAGATTTGCAAAATATTGAATTATTGCGAATTGAGGGCAGAGGGTATCAAAACAATGAAACAATTGTTCAAGGGAAGCGGATTTGTTAATTATGTTTCATCTGTTCACCTGCGTAGTTTATGTCTCGCAGCAAATGACCGGTTTTATAAATTGGTCAGACAAAAAATGTCGCTGGAAATTACTGATGACAATAATTTCCAGGTACGCGATTTTTTGAACGGCGGGAAAGTAAGGAGTGTAAAAACACTTTCGGGTGGCCAGAC
Source organism: Bacteroidales bacterium (assembly GCA_038240855.1). Classification (GTDB taxonomy): domain Bacteria; phylum Bacteroidota; class Bacteroidia; order Bacteroidales; family Prolixibacteraceae; genus JAAFHB01. The sequence continues at coordinate 663 of JBBRGI010000038.1, forward strand.
ATTCCAGGCAGCTTTATCCCTGGCATTGTCCCTGGCCGATAGTATACAACAGTTTACAGCATCATCACAGAATTTTTTCTTCCTGGATGAAGGGTTTGGATCCCTTGACAAGGAATCTCTTGATATCGTATTCGAGACACTTAAATCGCTGCGGAAAGAGAACCGGATCGTAGGGGTTATCTCGCATGTTGAGGAGATGCAGCAGGAAATTGATACCCATTTACGGATTTTCAATAACGAGGAGACCGGGAGCCAGATTTACAGAAGTTGGGAAGGGTAGAAAATGAAAGTATGAAGGAATTAAAAAATTAAAAATTAAAAAATTAAAAAATGAAATGTAGAGACGCAGTGTGTGCGTCTAAATGTAATTTTTTCCAATATTATCAATTTGTAAAATTGTAATCGCTTTCCGCTCTTGATTGGAAAATAAATCTACTTTTGATTGCCAATTTTTTTTAAAAGAAGCCCTCTCCCGTTAAAAATAGTGTTGGCCTGAAACAATAAATATATTGCATACATGGAAAATTCGAAACGTACCGATGCTTTAAACTATCACAAAAATGGCAGACCCGGCAAGATTCAGGTTGTGCCAACGAAACCACACAGTACTCAACGCGATCTTGCGCTTGCCTATTCTCCCGGGGTCGCGATTCCTTGTCTTGAAATAGAAAAAAATCCCCAGGATGCTTATGATTACACAGCCAAAGGAAATCTGGTTGCGGTGATCTCCAATGGAACCGCTGTTCTTGGTTTAGGAGATATTGGCGCCCTGGCAGGAAAACCAGTAATGGAAGGAAAGGGTTTGCTGTTTAAAATTTTTGCTGATATTGATGTGTTTGATATTGAGGTTGATGAAAAGGACCCCGCGAAATTTATTGAGGTAGTTAAAGCCATTGCCTGTACATTTGGAGGAATTAATCTGGAAGATATCAAAGCTCCTGAATGTTTTGAGATTGAGGAGAAGCTAAAAGAGGCGCTCGATATCCCGATTATGCACGACGATCAGCATGGTACTGCAATTATTTCGGGTGCTGCCATTATCAATGCCCTTGAAATTGTCAATAAAAAAATCGGGGATGTTCGTATTGTAGTGAACGGGGCCGGCGCTTCGGCTACAGCCTGTTCAAATCTCTACATAAAATTAGGTGCAAATCCTGAAAATGTTGTGATGGTCGACAGTAAAGGGGTAATCTCGGTTCGACGGACCGATCTGAACAGCCGGAAATTGCCATTTGCAACGAAACTTCCCTGTGATACACTTGAGGAGGCTCTTGTCGACGCCGATATATTTCTGGGACTCTCTGTTGCCGGTGTACTTAAACAGGAGATGGTACGCAGCATGGCTGATAACCCGATCGTATTTGCTCTGGCCAATCCGGATCCCGAAATACCCTATGAAGAAGCAATAGCGTCACGTCCCGATCTTATTTTTGCCACAGGACGCAGTGACCATCCAAACCAGGTAAATAACGTTCTTGGTTTCCCTTATATTTTCCGTGGTGCGCTCGATGTAAGGGCTACCGGAATCAATGAAGAAATGAAAGTCGCTGCGGTACTCGCGATTGCCGCTTTGGCAAAGGAGGCTGTTCCCGAAGTTGTAACATCGGCCTATGAAACGTCGCACCTTAGCTTTGGTCGTCAGTACATCATCCCAAAACCTCTGGATCCAAGATTATTGGTTGCGGTTGCTCCGGCGGTCGCCAAAGCAGCTATGGAGAGTGGTATTGCGCGCAAACCAATTGAAGACTGGGACGAATACGCCGATAATCTGCGCCAGCGGATGGGATTGGATAATAAACTGATCCGCGGATTTACTGAAAAGGCGAAATATAATCCCAAAAGGGTCGTGTTTGCAGAAGCCAATCATCCCAATATGTTGAAGGCTGCCCAGGTGGCACGTACCGAGGGAATCTGCATCCCGATATTGTTGGGAAATGAGGAAAAGATTGAAAAAATCCTGGCTGAACATAGCATTGAACTGTCAGGGGTTGAGATTGTGAACCTGCGCCACGATCGTGAAGAAGCAACCCGTCAGCGTTATGCAAGGGTTCTTGCCGCCAAACGCGGCCGTGAAGGGATGACCTACAGCGAGGCTTACGAAAAAATGTTTGACCGGAATTATTTCGGAATGATGATGGTGGAAACGGGTGATGCCGATGCTTTTATCACGGGGGTATATACCAAGTATGCCGATGCAATAACTCCGGCAATCGAAATTGTCGGGATGCGCGAGGGTTTGAAACACATCGCGGGGTTAAATATTGTCAATACCAAACTTGGAACTTTCTTTTTTGCCGATACACTGGTAAATAATCACCCGTCAAAGGAAACATTGATTGATGTTGCGAAGTTGACCTACGAAGCGGCTAAACTGTTTAATATAAATCCGGTGATGGCGATGCTCTCCTATTCTAATTTTGGTGAGCGCAGTATGGGTAGCCCGGCTATGGTTCACGAAGCGATTGACTTCCTGCATAAAAATCATCCCGACATGTTGATTGACGGCGAAATGCAGGTTAATTTTGCATTGGATAAGGATTTGAGACACGAGAAATTTCCATTTTCCAAGATCGATGGTATGCATGTGAATACACTGATATTCCCCAATCTAAGCTCTGCCAATATCTGTTACAAGATGATGCTTGAAATCGGTATGAGTGAAACGATAGGGCCGATTCAAATGGGATTAAACAAGCCAATACATATCCTGAATGTTGAAAGTTCTGTCCGTGATATTCTCAATATGGTAACTGTTGCCGTAATTGATGCACAGGTAGAGGAGCAAAAGAGCAAAATGAAAATTGTATAAATTCAGTAACCTTGATATTAGTGAAGCCTTCACTTTGAGCTTTTTGAAATGTTCAAAAACTTTAGCCATAAGTGAAGGCTTCACTTTTAAGAAAATATTTTAATTATATTTGGCTACTTTTTTAAAAGTATTTAATAATTGATATGAGCCTGTCTATTCTGTTGGATTATCCTGAAGATATTTCGCTTTCTGCTCTTAAGCTGATTAAACTTAAAAAGAGCATTATTAAACGATTGACCCTGTCAGGTGTAGCAACGATTGCTGAACTTTGCAAGGAGACCGATTTCAGCATTCCTACTGTTACTAAAATCATATCAGAACTGATCGATGAAGGAATTGTTTTTGAGGAAGGGAAAGTTGGAACCGCAGGAGGCGGAAGACGGCCTTCACAATATGGAATTAATCCGAAAGCCTGCTATTACCTTGGAGTTGAGGTGAAGCGAAATTCCATCAGCATCGGGATTCAGGATTTTAACAACAAATTTGTAAAACTATCTGAAAACATTTCCTATACGCTTGAGAATAACCGTGAATCACTTAACTCGATGTGTTCGATTATTAACCAGTTTGTTGATAAGTCAGGGGTTACTCGTGATAAAATTATCGGCGCCTGCATCAATCTGAGTGGGCGCATAAACTCACGCAAAGGATTCAGTTACAGCTATTTTTTCTTTGAAGAAAAGCCATTAAGCGAGATCATTGAAGCACAGATTCACATAAAGACATTCCTTGAAAATGATACACGCGCCATGGCCTATGGTGAATATAACTGCGGTGTAGTTCAGAACGAAAAGGATGTCATCTTTGTAAATATAGGATGGGGAGTCGGAATCGGTATTATTTGCAATGGAAAACTGTATTATGGCAAGTCTGGCTATTCAGGTGAGTTTGGTCACAGCCCGGTATTCGACAATGAAATCATTTGCCAGTGTGGGAAAAAAGGGTGCCTTGAAACCGGGATTTCCGGTATCGCTTTGGAAAGGAAGTTTAAAAAATCACTTGAAAATGGCTTAACTTCAGTGCTTTCAGGAATAAAGCCGATTGAAGATATAACGGTTGAAGAGATTCTTTCTGCCATTACTGAAAATGAAGATCCCCTGGGAATTGAGATCATTGAGGAAATTGGAAGCAATCTGGGACGATACTTATCCATGCTGATCAATATTTTTAACCCGGAACTTGTCATCCTTGGTGGCGCTCTGGCCGAAACTGGTTTGTATTTGCGCTTGCCCGTCAGAACCAGTATTCATAAATACTCATTAAGCCTTGTCAGTCTCGATATGGAATTAAAAATGTCGTCACTTGGCTCCAAAGCCGGAGTTGTCGGAGCCTGCTATATTCTTAGGGACAAACTCTTTAGCGCCTGATTCCTTCACTGCGTTCCCACTCGGTCCCTGTAATATTATTTTATAATTCACTGGTTCTGCCTCCGCAATTACGGATGTAATTGACGAACCGTGTATCCACTTCACTTTAATTCATTTTTTTTAATTATGTAAACGCGTCAGCTTAAAGCATGGAATAAATTAAAAATATTTAATATATATTGCAATTATGAAAATATTAATTAATTTCGTGGCATTAATTATTAAATCAAATTATCCTGGAGAACATGAAATAAGTATGTTTCTGAAATAAAAGTTTTATATCCGATGATAAAAAGTGTCAACATAACCATCATTGCTTGCTGCTCTTTCCTGGGTATGATTTCCTGCGGATCAGGAGTGCAAACCAGGGAAACTGAGGTCCTTGTTATTGGCGGAACCACCAGTGGAATATCGGCAGGACTGCAATCTGCAAGATTAAATGTACCCACCCTTATCGTTGAAGAGACACCCTGGCTGGGAGGGATGATGACTGCTGCCGGGGTAAGTGCCACCGACGGAAATCATCTTCTGAATTCGGGAATATGGAACGAATTCAGGGCCAAACTACGAACTTATTATGGTGGCGAGGCAGCACTGTCTACGGGATGGGTTAGCAATACCCAGTTTGAACCTCATATTGGCGACAGTATTTGTAAATCGATGGCCGCCGCCGAAAAACAGCTTTCTGTAATATTTGGTTATCACCTGGCTGAAATACTCAAAGAAGGCAATAAAGTAAAAGGGGCCGTCTTTGAAAATGAGCAGATGGAGCGGTTAACCGTTCTTGCCAGGATAGTGATTGACGCCACTGATTTGGGCGATGGGCTGGCAATGGCCGGCGCTGCATACGACTTGGGAATGGAATCAAAATGGGTAACTGGTGAAGAAAATGCCCCGGAAACGGCAAACAATAGTGTACAGGATCTTACCTGGGCGGCAATTTTAAAAGATTTCGGAACCGGAGCCGACAAAACAATCGAAAAACCGCAAAATTACGATCCTGAACTATTCAGGGGTTCGTGCGCTATGACTGTAGATTCAATCATCATAGATTGTGAAAAAATGCTGAATTACGGTCGTCTGCCAAATAACAAATACATGATCAACTGGCCCAGACATGGCAATGACATTTATCTGAATGTGGTGGAGATGAATTGGGCCCATCGCCGGGAAGAGCTAAAAAAAGCAAAAGAACGAACACTTTGTTTCATCTACTATATCCAAACCGAACTGGGCTTTAAAAACTTAGGACTTGCGGATGATGAATTCCCTACTGCCGATAAACTGGCGTTTGTTCCTTATCATCGCGAAGGACGCCGTTTGCGTGGAATTGAGCGGCTGACCATCAATCATGTACTCAATATTTATAAGGGCAAGCCTTTATACCGAACAGGAATTTCAGTTGGTGACTATCCGGTAGATCATCACCATGCCTGCAATCCCGATGCACCAAAAATTAATTTTCCGGCAGTACCTTCCTTCAACATTCCGCTCGGGGCGCTTATTCCTGAGAAAATTGATGGTCTTATCGTTTCTGATAAAGCCATTTCGGTCTCCAATATTATCAATGGTGCAACCCGGCTTCAGCCTTGTGTTTTACTGACCGGGCAGGCAGCCGGCGTATTGGCTGCGCTGAGTGTCCGGGAAAATCGGGAGGTTCGGGAAATCAGTATCCGTAAAGTACAGCAGGCACTCCTTGATGCAGGAGCCTATCTGTTACCTTTAATTGATGTCAGCCCAGGGGATAAAGAGTTCCAGGCTATTCAGCGGGTTACCGCTTCAGGAATCCTGAAGGTAAAGGGTGAATCCTGGAAATGGGCTAACCGCACCTGGTTTTTTCCGGACACGACCATTTCCGTGAAGGAATTTTCGGAAGGACTGAAAGCTTTTGACAACAAAATGATCCTCACCAACGATCAGTCAGTCCTGACCGTGCAAAAAGCTTCAACTCTTTTATCTGACCTGTTAAACAGGGATACAATGGCTGAAATTAAGCAACTATGGGAAAGCAGGACGAACCGGAAATTTGATGTCAAACTGGCCATAACAAAAAATGAACTCAGCGTTTTGGTTGATGAGCTGATTCGCCCGTTCGAAGCCAGATCAATAAGCTTTGATGGAAATTATCGTTAATTCTGAAAATGTGAATAATTAATTTACACAAATACAAAAATATTAAGCGCAATATGATGAACGAGTTAGCAAAATACGCCGGACAATACAAGGATGAATTGCTTGAATCGGTTATCCCCTTCTGGATAAACCATTCCAAAGACTCCGAATCCGGAGGTTATTTTACCTGTCTTAACCGTAAAGGGGAAGTTTATGACACGGATAAATTTATGTGGCTTCAGGGTCGCGAAGTCTGGCTTTTCTCAATGCTTTACAACAAGGTCGAAAAAAAACAGGAGTGGCTCGATATGGCTTTACATGGCGCCCTGTTCATGAAGAAATTCGGGATGGATGCAGAGGGGAACTGGTATTTTTCGCTTACCCGCGAAGGTAAACCGCTGATTGAGCCGTACAATATTTTTTCAGATTGCTTTGCGGCCATGGCTTTCAGTGAACTATTCAAGGCAACGGGTGATGAGGAGCACAAGCAAATCGCACTGGATACCTTCAAAAATATACTAAGGCGTCAGGATAATCCTAAGGGCTTGTACAACAAAGCATTTCCCGGAACACGACCACTAAAGAGTTTTGCCTTGCCCATGATTCTTTGCAACCTTTCTTTGATCATGGAAGAGATCATGGGAACCGAACAAGTCAACAAAACCATTCAGCCACTCATTAAGGAGGTTATGGAAGTTTTTTATGACAAAAAATCGGGATTGATTCTCGAAAATGTCACTCCTGAAGGTGGATTCAGCGATTCTTTCGAGGGAAGGCTGACCAATCCGGGGCATACCAACGAGTCGATGTGGTTTATGATGGACCTGGGAATACGCAACAACGACAAAGCGTTAATTGACAAGGCCATAGAAATTCTGCTACGTTCTACCGAAGCAGGCTGGGATAAAAAAAATGGCGGTATCTTTTATTTTCTCGATATAAAGGGTCATTCGCCCCTTCAATTGGAATGGGATCAGAAACTATGGTGGGTGCATATCGAGACACTTATTTCAATGGCCAAAGGCTATCGTCTTACCGGGAATGAAAAATGCAAAGTTTGGTTCGAAACGATTCACGAATATACCTGGAAACACTTCAAAGATACCGAATATCCCGAATGGTATGGCTATCTCAACCGCGAGGGTAATCCGCTGCTTGATCTTAAAGGAGGAAAATGGAAAGGTTGTTTCCATGTCCCCAGGGGATTATTCGAAATCTGGAAGATCGTGGAATGATACTGGAACCGGTTATGAACATGCTTTCGGCTGGCTTCAGATGGAATGCAAATAAAAATGAACAGATCGGATATTAATTATTTTCTAATTTAAAATTCACATTTATGAAAAAAAAGTTGAATGAAGGTCTCTTATGGCTTCCGAAAACAGTATGCCTATTACTGCTTTTTGTGAGTACATTAATCGGGGCTCAGAGTGCAATCGGTCAAATTAGTGTAAAGGGTAAAGTTACCGATGCTCAGGGCCAGGCGCTTCCCGGTGCAACGATCCAGATTTCGGGAACTACTGTCGGCACCGTTTCCGGTAATGATGGATCGTATGCTATCCAGGTTCAGAATGGTAATGCTGTTCTGCAATATTCGTTTTTAGGTTTTACGACTCAGAAGATTACGGTCGGAAAACAAACAACAATCAATATTTCACTTAATGAGGATGCTCAAAGTATTGATGATGTTGTTGTTGTGGGATACGGTACACAAAAGAAATCGACCTTGACCGGAGCTGTCAGTGCTGTAAGCGGCGAAAATCTGACCAAACGAACGATGCCTTCGCTTTCTACGGCTTTACAGGGTTTGATGCCCGGAGTAACCGTACAGCAAACTTCCGGCGAACCGGGAGCCGATGGCGCCAATATCCGTATACGTGGAATTGGTTCTATCAATTCAAACACATTTCCTCTTGTGTTGGTTGATGGTATTGAAATGGATATCAACCAGGTAGATATGAATACAGTACAGAGTGTTTCGGTGCTTAAAGACGGAGCTTCTGCAGCCATCTATGGTTCACGGGCTTCAAATGGTGTAATTCTTATTGCTACGAAAAGGGGTAAAGAAGGAAAGGTAAAAGTGAATTACAATTCCAGTTATACCATTCAAATGCCTACAAATATGCCGGAGGTCGTAAAAGCGGCCGACTATCTTCAGGCCGAACTTGACGCCTGGGATAATGCCGGCATTACTGTTTCACCCGATACACGTATTGCACGGGAAAAACTTATTCAGGACCAACGCACGCTCAAACCAGACAACTGGAATCGCTATGATACTGACTGGAAAAGCGCTACCATTGCTAAAAGTTCCGCCATGCAAAACCAGAATATGACCTTGTCCGGCGGTGGAAAGGATGTACTTTATTTTGCCTCAGTTTCCTATCTTAACCAGGATGGTCTGATAAAAAACAATAGCTTCGACCGTATTAATGTTCGAACCAATACTGATGCCAATATTTTTTCGTGGATGAAACTCTCCAATGAGATCGTCTACAGGCAATCAAAACAAATAACCCCGGCAATTTCCTCATCAAAGTCAATCATTAACAAATCCCTTTATATGTTACCTACCCTTTCTGCTGTAAGAGAGCTTGACGGGAACTGGGGTTTTGGGAAAAATGGTGACAACCCGGTTGCAAATGCAGAAGCATCCGGAACTTCGTCAACCACTCGTCCTGAGTTACTTTTAAACTCAACGCTTACGATGACACCCCTGAAGAATTTGGAAATACTGGCGCAATACAGCATAAGAAAAACTGAGGCCCGATCGACCCTGATTACCAAACCTTATGTGACCTCACTAAAAGGTATTGTCCAGGGAAGATATCCGGCTCAGGACGGGGTAAGTGAATCCTATTCACAAAACTTACGCAATTATTATCGTGCCCAGACAGCCTATAGCCTGATTAAAGCTAAGCATAATGGCAAAATAATGGCAGGGTTTCAGGCCGAAGATAATACAGCCACTTCTTTTGGTGCCTCAAAACGAGGTTTCGAAATGAACAGGTATTATCTTGATAATGGCGATGGAGCAACTGCTTCAGCATCAGGCGGAGCTTCAGCCTGGTCAATGTCATCCTTTTATGGCCGTTTGAATTACGACTATGATGGACAATATCTGTTGGAATTGACCGGACGTAACGATGGATCATCCCGTTTTGGGAGTAACCTGCGATGGGGCTTTTTCCCTTCAATCTCAGCAGGATGGGTAATTAGTCGTGAAAATTTTATGCAAAATGCAACCAGCTTCCTCGATCTGCTTAAATTGCGCGCTTCATACGGAACGCTTGGAAACCAGGACATAGGGGATTATCCTTATGCTTCCCGGATTGAGACCGGCTATAGTTACTGGTTTGATAAACAGCTAAGTTCAGGTGTAGCCCAAATAGCGCTTTCGAATCCGGCAATTACGTGGGAAAAGTCAAGACAAATTAACTTTGGATTAGATGCGAATTTCTTTAAAGGAAAACTAACTTCCACCTTCGATTATTATATCAAAGATGTGTATGATATGCTGATGGTTTTCCCTGTACCTTACTATGTCGGACTAAATGCAACCTATAGCAATGCAGGTGATATGCGTAATCAGGGTTGGGAATTTACAGCGACTTATAAAAACAATGTTGGAGAATTGAACTATTCGGTAACCGGAGTATTGAGTAATAACAAAAACACGGTTACAGATCTGAAAGGGAATACTTTTACCGATAATTCCATTAGGGAAGGGTATCCCAGGGGAGGCTATTGGGGATATTTAACTGAAGGTTATTTTGAAGATTGGGATGCCGTAAATAATTCGGCTAAGCTTTCAAAATCTGCCCGACCGGGATATGTGAAATATAAAAAAATTGATCAGACTGCAGGTTCCGACTCTTTGCTTATTACCAACAAGGACCAGGTATATTTAGGAGATCCGTTTCCGCACTACGAATTTGGGTTGAACATTTCCGCAAACCTGAAAGGATTTGATTTTTCTCTTTTTCTGCAGGGTGTTGCTAAACGTAATGTCATGATGAGTGGAATCGGTCTTAAGCCTTTTGCCAATGGGGCCAACCTTTTCAAGCACCAGTTAAATTCATGGACACCTGAGAATCCAAATGCGGAATATCCGATTTTAGTTCCTGAGGCTAACTCAGCCGATAATTTTGTAACTTCCGATAAATGGGTGCGCGATGGAGCATATATGCGTATTAAAAACGTTGTTCTGGGTTATAGTCTACCCAAATCATGGACAAATAAAATCAAAATTGACAATGCACGCTTATATGTTAGCGGACAAAACCTGTATACTTTCAGCAATTTCTTTAAAGGTTATGACCCGGAGGTGAACTACGGAGGAGGCCTTGGTGGCGAGTTTTATCCAATTATGCAAACAGTTACATTTGGTTTAGATTTTAAATTCTGAAAACTATGAAAAAAGCAATTAAAATAATTTGCTTGTCGGTTACCATCGCGCTTTTTACATCATGCGACAATTACCTCGACAAGGAACCTCTGAGTGATTATTTATCCTCAAATTTTTATAATAACGAAGAAGCGATTAAGCAGGGAACCAACGCTGTTTATCAGGGAATGTACATGGAAACAAGTCAATTACCCTTTTGTACGTTACTCGATATGTACACTCCGATGGGTATTGAACGGGCAGATAATGCCTCCATTGGTGTTAACAACCTTGACCTTACAACTGTTTTTACCGTTGAACTGCATTGGGCTAACTTTTATAAAGCAGTAGGTCGTTGCAATACCGTACTTGATGGTGCTGATCCTTATTTGACAACATTGCCGGATAAAGCAAAGCAATACCTTGCTGAGATTAAGGTAATCAGAGCCTTGCACTATCATTATCTAACATCGTTATATGGTGATGTTCCGTTCTTTACCAAAGCTGTAACTCCTGAAGAAGCAGGAACTGCTATGCGCAAACCATGGATGGAAATTATTGACGCGTTAATAAAAGATATTGATGATGCTGCTGCCTATTTACCCTGGGAAGCGACTGAATTAGGTCGTGTTGACAAATCATTTGCATTGGGATTAAAATCCAGGATAGCCCTCTATGCCGGTTCGTGGTGCAAAGAAGGTTTTGGCAAGAGCGCCGTAAAAAATGCGGATAAAGCAAAGTATTATTTTGATATTGCAGCAAAAGCATCCAGCAAAATTATCATGGAAAGTGGCAGGACCCTTAATCCTGCCTATTCTGATCTGTTTACACGTGCCGGTCAGCTTACCTCCGCATCGAAGAAAGAGATTCTTTTCTCGCTGATCTATTCCGACCAGGCTGCAAAGAAAACACACTATCAGTCTTTTGGCGAAACAAGTCGCATCTTCGGTCAGTCAGGCAGGTTTCCAACCCAATTGTTGGTTGATTCTTATGAAATGAATAATGGAAAACGTATTGACGAAACCGGTTCAGGATATGATCCTAAGAAACCATTCCAAAATCGTGATCCTCGCCTGAAATGGACAGTTTATACCCATAAAGACACAATCATTGGTAACTCAGGCAGTAAGAAAATTAAGTTTCTGGCGGAACTCTTCAATCCAAAGACAAAATCAATTGACGCTGCAGGTAATGTGACTCTTATTGATAATCTTGACTATAGTAGTTCAGTTGCCCAATACGGGTATATTCAGAGTGGCGTCGGATACGGATGGAAGAAGTATAACCATTTTGATGATGAAACCGTTTACCTGGCCACATACAACATATTACTGATGCGTTATGCCGAAGTATTGCTTACCTATGCAGAGGCAAAAATTGAACTTTCAGAGATTGACAATAGTGTTTATAGCGCTATTAATGATGTGAGAGCCAGGGTGAAAATGCCCGGTATCCTCACTGTTGATCCTACCCGTGCAGGGAATCAGGCCAAATTACGCCAGATTGTCCGCCGGGAGCGCAAGGTAGAGCTGGCACGCGAGTCAGGCCTTCACTTCTTCGACATGAGGCGCTGGCGTACAGGCACCCTCGAAAATGCAGAGAAAACTTATGGATTCCCCCTGGCAACCGGCATCGACGCATCAAAAGGTATTTATCCTGATGGTTACGACCAGGCTACGCCTGACATGGTTCCGACTTATGGTATTGCAGGTTCGGACCGGGATTTGAATGACCTTGCAGTGTATGGCGCTTTTGGGGCGAAACTCAGATCAAGAGATGCAGACCGGCCTAAGAATTGGGACGACAGATACTACCTCTGGCCAATACCACGAACAGAACGCAATAAAGCGCCGCAGTTAACCCAGAACGAAGGTTACGGTCAGTGAAAATTAAGTCTCCAGTTACTTGAAATTAATAAAACAGATAAAAATGAAAACAATCCTATATTGTTTCCTGATTGGAATAGTCCTTTCAGCCTCCTGTAAAAAGGATGTAACGGACAATCGTACAACTGAAGCGGCTAAAATCGTTGGTGTAAAGGTCCGCGATGTGTTATATACCGTTCCTGTAAGCACTGCCAGTGAGGCGGTGATCAGCTTACCTGCTGGAATGGACCTGTCTTCGATAAAAACCGAAGTTTTGGTGGCTAACGGTGCTTTGGTTGACTTTAAAAACGGCGAAAAAAATGATTTGCGTTTGCCACTTGATCTTCAAATTAAGGGCGAGAATAGCGGAATTGTGACCTGGAAGCTTATTGTTCAGTCTCCGCCTAAATTGGCCAGCCTTACCGTTGATGGCCTGGAATTACAGAAAGACAAAATTTTCTTTGGCAAAACCACCCTCATCACCCAGGTACCCAAGGGTACCGATATCACAAAACTGGCAGCCCGCTTTGAGTTCTTAAACGGTACCATGCAGAGTTACACGAATGGAACAGTGAAAGATTACACTAATCCTTTTAAACTTAATGTATTGGGTGTTGATGCTAAAACCATTTACCCTTACGATGTTATCTTTACCACTGAACCTGTCGGTCCGGCATATCTTAAGACAATCACGATCAATGGTACGCCTACCGATTCGCTTCAGATTACCAGCAATGTTGTTCAGCCTTATGTGCCATATCTAAGCAATTTCACGGCAGCTTCGATAAGTTTCGCTGTTGGTTATGGAAATATTATCGATCCTGCTTTTGTTGGAACGAATGTAAACATGTACAACGACTTTAACGTTAAAATTACCGGTTCAAACGGTGTTGAAACAACATTTACGATTAAACGACCTTTAATTGCATCGGTTCCGGTAATGGAACGCACACATGATCAATTACAGTTTGCAGCCAATGCAGGCTCATCAGCTGCATTCAGCGGTAATAATGTTCTTATCTGCAGCCACTCCATGATTGCCGGCGCTGCTGCTGCATTAGGCATTAATGTTTATGACCTGACCGGCAACTACATTAAAGGGCTTGCCAAAACCGGAACTAATTTCGATGGCGGAGCAGTAACAGGAATACGGAAATTTGCTACCGATTCAGATGGAAAAGTTCTGGGTGTGCAGTTAGGAGCAGGAGCAGGAGCTGCTACGGACCTTAAAATCTTTAAATGGAATTCTGTTGACGATATTGCTCCGACAGCTTATATCACGTATAATCAGACTTCCCTGGGACTTGCTTATGCGCCTAGAGCTGCAGGTATTAATATTTCGGGTTCACTGGCAGGAAATGCAGTAATCACAGTGCCTGTAGCTCAGAAACAGGATGTATTGGTATGGACAGTTACAAACGGTGTTCTAAACACTACACCTCAGAAACTAACCTTTCCTTATACCGGTTCCGGTTATTATTACAGTGTTGAATCATTTGGGACAGGGTTTATTGGCGCTGCCACAGGCACAAATTTTAATGGTATTAACATTATGAATTCAACTTTAGGAGAGAGCCTGAAAGTTACAGGATTAGCCACAACCGATATTAAGACCATCACTTATAATGGGCGAAAATATGCCGCATTAACAATATTGGCCGGAACAAAACATATTTTCAGGATACTCGACCTTACTACACAAGATCAGAAGTCACTCGACAATCCGATTATGAACATTGTAAGTAATCGTACCATATCGAATGCAAATAATACTGTCGATTCCGACTTCGGAATTATTAATGGTAAATTGCATGTCGTATTCTTCGGAACAAACGACAGAGTTGCAGTTTATAAACTGGAAAATTAATTTATTACGGGGCTTTGAGGCTACCTTTTTTAAATGGGTAGTCTCAAAGTTCTTAATTTGAAAATCTAATGAAGCATACAATTTCGTTACTTATACTTATTATCTTTTTTTTCTTTGGATGTAAATCCAATGATAATATACCGGTTACGCCTCCCAAACCATCTGCACCTGGTATAAAAGGGGTTTGGATTACCAATGTTGCTTCATCGGCATTAGACACCCAGGATAACATCAAAGAAGCCGTGCAGGTTTGTAAGCGATCCGGAATTACCGACATCTTTATGGTTGTCTGGAATAAAGGACGTACGATTTACCCCAGCGAAATCATGAACACAGAATTTGGCAAACCGATAATGGATCAATATACTGGTCGCGATCCGCTTCAGGAAATGATTTCCGAAGGTCATAAGGAAGGAATGAAAGTGCATGCCTGGTTTGAGTATGGTTTTGCCGCCTCCAATGGTCAGCAGGGAGGAATTATATTGGCTAAATATCCCGAATGGAGTGCGCGTGATAAAACAGGTGCTCTTTTGGTTTCCGGCGGTGGCTTCGAATGGATGAACGGTATCAATCCGCAGGTGCAGCAATTTATGAAATCGCTGGTTCTGGAAGTGGTAAACAAGTATAATGTTGATGGTATACAAGGGGACGACCGTCTTCCTGCTATGCCTGTTGCCGGAGGTTACGATACCTATACCGTTAATCTTTACAAACAGGAAAACGGCGGCGCTGCACCACCAACGAATGAAAAAGACACGGAATGGGTAAACTGGCGCACAAGTAAACTTACGGCATTTCTTGGCGACTTGTATCAATCGGTAAAAGCCGCAAAATCAAAAATAATAGTGAGTTCTGCACCCAGTATATATCCCTGGGGAAAAGAGAACTACCTTCAGGACTGGCCGACATGGCTCGATAAAGGTTATTGCGATTATGTAATCCCGCAGATTTACCGTTACGACATTGCTGCTTACAGTCAAACACTAAAATCGCAAATCGACTATGTGAAACGTACGCCTGACCGATCGAAATTCTTTGCAGGTCTGCTCATTCAATCGGGTACATGGAACCCCACCGAAGAGTATCTCAATGGAATGATTTCCCAAAATCGCAGCAATGGGATTAAAGGAGAAGTAATGTTCTTCTATGAAGGCTTAAAAAAGAACACCTCTTATTTCGAGACTAAATACCCCTTAAAGTAGTCATCCGTATGGCAATTAAACTTTTCATATTTATATTTCTTGTCGGAACAATTTCGTTGCTTCTGTCATGTAAAGGCGACAGCGATAAACCAGGCACAACTACAAATAACCTTCAGGACCAAATTAATACCCGTTTTAATAACGAAATTGCTCCTGAAACCTCGTTGCCCTGCTTTCAGGGTGCCTTTTACCGCAAAGCAGTATCTTCGGTTGACAATTGGCTCGGCATTGAAGGAAAGGTAATATTGCCAACCCTTTTTTACGACTCAGCCCGAACCAATCCGCTAAAACCGGGCCAATTTTTAGACAATGCTTCAGTATACCTGGGAGGCACATCTGACGGACAGGAAACGGATATTGGTATGACATGGGAAGTAATTAAAGACAATGCCGGAAATGTAAGCAAGGAGCGCAAGGCTTTCCGTCCGTTTTTAAGGCGCTCGGCTCATAAGTCAGGACAAATAGCAATCTATAAAAATGCTCCTGCTGAAAGTCGTTATTACTGGTATCCGGGTGATAGCATAACTATCGCTATTCAGCTTATTGAATCAGGAAAACTGAAATTCACCGTTTCAGGTAGTGGCAAAAGTTACGAGGAAATATTTGATGCAGCAGGTTGCCAGTACACGATTAAGGCACAGTACAAACGGGTAAACGCCATTGACCAGGTTTCAAACGAAGGGAAACCTGTACAATCCACCAACGCAAAGGCGCTCGGGGCAAAGTGGCTGTATGTAAAC
>JBBRGI010000039.1:0-17005 GCA_038240855.1 Bacteroidales bacterium
AATCGGTCAGGCTTCGAAGTTAGCGCTCACTTCAAGAGCTTTTTATAACAATGTTCTCGGTGAATGGGAAGAATACATGACCCGTCAATTTGGTTACGATAAGATTTTGCCCATGAATTCAGGCGCCGAAGCCGACGAAACGGCTCTGAAACTGACCCGCAAATGGGGCTATAAAGTGAAAGGAATTCCTAAAAATGAAGCGCGTATTGTAGTGTGCGACGGAAATTTCCATGGTCGGACTATCACCATCGTTTCTATGTCATCCGATCCGGATTCCTACAACGATTACGGACCTTTCACACCGGGCTTTGTCAATATTCCCTATAATGATACCGAATCGCTGGAGCGGGAACTGAAACATCCAAATACTGCCGGATTCCTCGTAGAACCAATCCAGGCTGAAGCTGGTGTATATGTTCCGGGAGACGGGTATTTGAAAAAAGCGGCAGAATTGTGTAAAAAATACAATGTCCTTTTTGTAGCCGACGAAGTACAGACCGGGCTTTGCAGAACCGGAAAAATGCTGGCCTGCGATCATGAAGAGGTAAGGCCGGATATTCTGGTATTGGGAAAAGCCATCTCGGGTGGCATGCTTCCTGTATCGTGTGTGCTCGCCGACGACGAGATTATGCTCACCATCAAACCAGGCGAACACGGATCGACTTATGGCGGAAATCCTATTGCAGCACGCGTCTCAATTGCAGCCATGGAGGTACTCAACGACGAGAAACTGGCTGATAATGCAACACGGATTGGTAAGATATTCAGGGATGAAATGAAGGCATTTAAATCACCGCTTATTGAGGAAGTACGCGGGAAAGGATTGTTGAATGCCATTCAGATCAGGACGATTGAAGGGAAAAAAGCCTGGGATTTATGCCTGGTTATGAAAGAAAACGGCATTCTCGCCAAACCCACTCATGAACATACGATCCGTTTCACTCCGCCACTGATTATCACCGAAGAACAAATGCGTGAAGCAATCGGATTAATTCAACAATCGATGAAAGAGTTTATATAAAATTCCCATCTGAAATACAACAGAAGAAGGCTGTCTCAAAAGTTATTTTGCTTTTTCGGGACGGCCTTCTGTTTTCCGGTTCTGCTGCAATAGCCGCATTACTTTGCTCCTCTCCCTTCAGTTCAAATCGGCAAGGAAATTACTTTCCACTTATCAAACAAACCATTTCACTGATTTTGCTTTTCACAAGTTTAAACAGCAATTACATTCGCAACATGAAATCAGGTCAATTCCGCAATGAACCGGAATACTTGTAAATTCATCAAATAATTAATATTAAAACTTTAGTTATGAAAGCAAAAAATTTGTATTGGGCAGTTTTTATGATCGGACTGATTTCGTGGAGCTGCAACAACAAAGAAGGTTTGAACCTCTCATCGGATTCGGGGTCCTTAAAAAGTTCCCTGACTAACAGTGTTCAGGAATTGAAAACTGCTATGAACACGATTTCAACTTCAGCCGGCTACCAGGTGCTGGCCGGCCCGGCTGATTTAACGACCAAAAGTGCTTTGATAACTCCTTTGGACACGATTAAACACAGCATTTTAATGGCCGATATTGCCGGTGTTTACGATTATAAAGTGAATACGGTTACACGATGGCCTAATCCGCTAATACGCTTCTTTTCCAAAACTGCTGAAAATTCACAGATGATTGTCCGTTTACCGGAAGAAAAAATTAAAGCATCACGCTCACTATTGCGATATGTACCCGGCGATTCGCTGTTGTCCAATAATTATGTGATTACTTTGTCAGAGTATCAGTATAATTTCAACTGGTTCGTTAGTTACGATTACAAAATGGCCTCTGCAATCAAAATTAAAGATGTCGATGCAGGAACATTAAAAATCCAGTCCTCAAGCAGTAAAGCCAATGGTTATCATTTTGCTTCTGAATTCGTATTTCCAAATGGTTTTGTGACGAAGTGCCAGTACTCATCCGGTGATACAGCGATTTCCGTGTATGCGATCACCGCCGGAACAAAGACGCTTTACGAAGAGCGATATACAGCCATTAAGACAAGTGCCGAACCAAGGCTTAGCGAAAAATCATTTTCACTAACGATAGGTAATGTTTTGATTGAACGGAAATCGGTAATGGGATCGGCGGGCCTTGACAGTGCAAAAGTTTATGTGGGAGGAGTTCTGCAACTTAACTCAAAAGTCGAAATTGTGGATAAAACTACTGATTCAGCAGACAAGTGCATCACAAACAAAAAGCGCGAATTGAAAATTACTTTTGATGACGGAACATCCGCAACTTTCACCGAACTCGCAGGAACAGTAATTACCGACATTAGTACCTTATTTGCATCAATGCGCCAGGTGTATTTTGCAACCGGAATCATTGACTGGATTGCATGGGATGTCTACACGAAAAAGTAGCATAAACAAAAAATACAAAATATCTTAACAACATTGAGATTAGTGATCTTAGTACCGTAAAAGAGTGTTCAAAAGTAAGGGGAGGTTTTAAACTTCTTCTTACTTTCACGTTTTATAGATGACCTGGTGCTCATGCATGTTTCATTTTAATATCATTTGATTACTTTCACCTCTGATAACAATTCAACATTTCATGAGATACATTGGGAGTAAGACACTCAATATTAAAAGCATAGAGCTGATTATTTATATTGTGAGCTGGATGACTATATTTTCCATCCCCTTTTTTAATCATCGGCTCAATAACTCCGTGGACTGGAACAGGGTGTTTGGAGAATGGATACGTATATTTTCGTATCTGATTATTTTCTCCGTCAACATCTATCTGTTGGTTCCAAATTTACTATTCAAAAAAAAATACCGGTCTTATATCGGTATAACCTTAATTATAACACTCTTAATGATTGGGGTGAGTATTTCCATGGGATTATTAGTGAACCCTGCTCAACCGATGACTATGCCGCCTATGGATTTTGGTCCGGGAATGCCTCCGATGGAGTTAGGGTCAGGTATGCCTGCCCCGATGGGATACAGACCTGTCACGCTACCTGAACAAAAGTCGATTTATATGATAATAACTGACGAGCTGCTGATTTCATTGCTCGTGGTGGGAGCCGGAACCTCAATCAAAATGGTGTCTCAGTGGCTCAACGAAGAAAACAGGCGCAAAGATTTGGAGAAAGAACAGCTAAAAACAGAACTCGCTTTTTTAAGGCATCAGGTTAGCCCGCATTTTTTCATGAACACCCTAAACAATATCCACGCCTTGATCGATATCAATAAGGAAGATGCAAAAAATACCATCATAGAATTATCGACCATGATGCGTTATCTGCTCTACGATACGGCCCAGGGAAATACTACTTTAAAAAAGGAGATAAATTTTATTGAGAGTTATATCGCCTTAATGCAATTGCGGTTTCCGAAGAAAGTAAAAGTCACTTTAGAAGTTCCTCAGAATATTTATGATATCCAGATACCGCCAATGCTCTTTCTTTCTTTTCTGGAAAATGCTTTTAAACATGGAGTGAGTTATCAGTCAGAATCGTTTGTTTCGTTCAAATTGGAACAGACGCATAACCGGCTAAATTGTACGATCAACAACAGCAAACACAAAAATCAGGACAACCCTGATAAAAGCTATTCAGGCATTGGCTTAACAAACATTAAACAGAGCCTTAAACTGCTCTTTGGAAATGATTATCTTTTAAATATCCAGGAGAATGAAAAAGAATTTGAAGTTCAATTAACTATCCCCGTCTATGAAAATAAAGTGCCTGGCTATTGATGATGAACCTCTTGCCTTACAGCAGATTGGTGCCTATATTGAGAAAACACCTTTCCTTGAAGCAGTCGCGCTATGTTCCAGCGCTTTTGATGCATTGGAATATCTTGCCAACCATGAAGCTGATCTTTTGTTTGTGGATATTAATATGCGGGATCTTAATGGCATGGATTTCGTAAAATCACTGACAACGAAGCCAAAGGTTATTTTTACAACGGCTTACAGTGAATATGCCATGGAAGGATTTCAGGTAGATGCACTGGATTACATCCTGAAGCCCATCAGTTATGCTGTTTTTCTTAAGTCGGCCATTAAGGCAAAGACGTGGTTTGAGTTCCTTCCAAAACAAATTCAGACAGTACAAGCTACGAAAGATTGCATTTTCGTAAAGTCGGAATACAAACTGGTACGAATTCTCTTGTCAGAAATCAAATACATCGAAAGCTCAAATGAATATATTCAGATTCATCTGGTTATTGATCAACCTATAACTACACTTATCAGGCTGAAAGTCATCGAAGAACAACTTCCAAAAGATAAATTTATGCGGGTTCACCGGTCATTTATTGTCAATCTCGACAAAGTAAAGGTGATCGACCGGAACAGAATTGTTTTCGATCATAATACATTCATACCGGTTAGTGACCAGTACAAGGATAGATTTCAGGAATTTATTGATAAAACATTCCTGGTATAAAATTACCGGACAAACAATAAACCGGGTCAGCCCGAACTCAAACATGTATCTGCTTTTGGTGATTTCTAATGAATCAATTGAGTAAATCCGCCTTTCCACTTATCAGAACGACCATTTTGCAGATTTCATTAGATTCAGTGAAGTACGTAATCTAACTTCACTGTCAATTCAACAAGAACAATCAGCGCCTGTCAATAATTTAAATCTAATACACCGCCAATGAAACTTAAAAAGAATATTGCAACAAGTGAAGAGGGATTTATCTTTAATCCCGGCACCGGAGATTCTTTTTCGACCAACACTATTGGAACAGAAATTATTTCGATGCTCAAAGATGAGAAACCGCATCAATTTATCATCGGGACGATTTGCACAAAATACGATGTTGATCAGAACCAGTTCGAAATAGATCTTGATGATTATTTATCCCAACTGAAAGATTATACGATTTTAGAATAACCTTATGGGAAATCAATTAAACAACCCCAGGGAATCCTCCGGAAGGAAAATAGTGATTGCTGTCACCGCCCTTAATGCGATTGATAGTCCGGGGCCCGGAGTCGCGGTAATACGTGCGATTCGCGAATGTCCTGATTTCGAGGTACGAATCATTGGCCTTGCCTATGAATCGCTCGAGCCAGGATTGTATATGCAGGATCTTGTTGATAAAACTTACCAGATACCCTATCCATCTTCGGGAACGGATACCTTGTGGGGACGGCTGATGCATATTCATGAAATCGAACATATTGATTTAATTATTCCGAATTTCGATGCCGAACTTTTCAATTTTATTAAGTTAAGGGATAAACTCAAAGAAGTGGGTATATCGACTTTCTTGCCTGAACTGGATCAATTTGAATCGCGCGACAAAATAAAATTGTATGAATTCGGGAAAAAACACAAACTGACTATTCCGAAAGACAAAATACTTTACCAGGTCAAAGATTTGGCCGAAACGGCAGAACACCTGGGCTATCCGCTTGTCGTGAAAGGAAAGTTTTACGATGCAGTTATTGCAAATACACTTGAACAGGCTCAAAAGGCTTTCTATAAAATTCAGGCAAAATGGGGTCTCCCGATTATCGTTCAGGAATTTATTAATGGCACTGAAATCAATATTGCGGCTTTGGGCGATGGCGAAGGAAATGCCATCAGTGTGATTCCGATGCGTAAACTCTACATAACAGATAAGGGTAAAGCCTGGGCGGGAATAACAATTGATGATGATTCGTTTATTGAACTTGCGCGAAAATTTGTGCATGTTACGAAATGGAGAGGGGGATGCGAACTCGAAATTATGCTGACAGCTGATGGAAAATCATATATCATGGAAGTTAATCCCCGTTTTCCAGCCTGGATCTATCTGACTGCAGCAGCAGGACAAAACCAACCTGCAGCACTGGTCAAAATGGCCCTTGGTGAAAAAGTAACCCCATTTAAAGAGTATGAAATTGGAAAAATATTTATCCGGTATTCCTGGGATTTGATTACTGACATCCGCCAATTTCAAAAGATTTCAGGAACCGGTGAACTATAACTGATTTATAAAGCATAGGTTATTGAAACAGGATCACGAAGTGGCTTTGGACTTCTGCCCTGTCTTTACTTATTAATCATTACAAATTAATGAATATCACTATGGAAAGAATAAGATATGAAAGGCCGATAATTCAGAAAATGAATACGGGATTAATGAATAAATTCGGCACCCGGACGGCGTTTGAACCTGTGACACATATCGAAAGCGTACCGGTAAAAAGCCTTATCAATCAATACGGATCTCCGCTGTTTGTAATTTCGGAGAAACAGATCAGGCGTAATTATCAGAATGCGACACGGATCTTTAAAACCCGGTATCCAAAAGTGCAGTTTGCCTGGCCATACAAGACCAATTATATGAATGCAGTTTGCCAGGTATTTCACCAGGAAGGGGCCTGGGCAGAGGTGGTATCAGGTTTCGAATATGATAAGGCCATTGGGAATGGAGTACCCGGAAACAAAATCATTTTCAATGGTCCATTTAAAACTGACAAACAACTTATTGAGGCTGCACGCAAAAATTCATTGATTCACATCGATCATTACGACGAATTGTATACGCTGATAAGGTTGAGCGAGGAAAATAACCTCAAGCCACGCGTGGCAATCCGCGTAAATATGGATACAGGTATCCATCCAAAATGGGATCGTTTCGGGTTTAATTTTGAAAATGGTCAGGCCTGGAATGCCATAACACGGATTATTAATTCCGAAAACCTTGAATTAGTGGGTTTGCATTGTCATATCGGAACTTTTATGCTTGCACCCTCGGCTTATGCAACGGCTGCCTCCAAGTTATGTGAATTAATGTGGAGCATCAGGGAAAAATTCAGTAAGGTACTGCAGTACATTGATCTTGGTGGTGGATTTCCATCAATGAATACCTTGAAAGGGGCCTATTTACCGGGTTCAGATACCGTTCCTTCAATCGATCAGTTTGCCGATGCAATCACCGATGTTATACTCGGATATGGGTTTAAACAGGAAGATTTACCCTTGTTAATCCTTGAATCGGGCCGGGCACTGATTGATGATGCCGGATATTTGTTAGGCACGGTATTGGCCACCAAACGACTTTCGGATGGACGCAGAGCCACAATCCTCGACTTTGGCGTAAATACGTTATTTACCTCCTTCTGGTACGATCATAAAATAAGTCCGGTTGAATCATTTGGTAAACAAACCGAAGAAATGGTGCTCTATGGTCCACTTTGTATGAATATCGATATCATCCGCGAAAGCATAACTATGCCGTTGCTCGAAAAAGGAAATCACCTTGTAGTGCATAAAGTGGGAGCATACAACATGACACAGTGGATGCAGTTTATCACCTTGAGGCCCAATATTGTATTAATTGATAATGAAAATAATACTCATTTGATCCGAAAGGCTGAAACGCTTGAGTACCTTGAATTGAATGAGCTGACACCGGATCATCTGAAACATTTTCCATTAAAATAGTTAATATTGATCTTTAATTCCAATTTTCCAGACACACGCCGTGCTGCTTTATAAAAACTTGCTGATATGCCATTTCGCCGAGCCAATATCTTTTTTTTCAATACTGTTCTGCCTGCAACACTGAACAGCTATTCGATTATTTTCTTCTTTAACAATAAGCTATTGGCATCAGTGATAATGCTGGTTTCCTTCTTTAATTTCTTTGCAGGACTGAGTGGTTTAATTGCGGTGCTGCTAGCTGTTCTTGTTGCAGAATCAATGGGCTTTGATAAAATTCAGTTAAAAAATGGAATTTATAGTTTCAATGCCTTACTGACCGGGATCGGAATGGGAACCTTTTTTGACCCGGGATTAGTTTTTTTCAGCTTATTGTTGCTTGCAGCATTGTTAACCCTCATCCTTTCTGTGACTTTGGGAGGCTGGCTTTACAAATATGGATTACCATTTCTTAGTATTCCCTTCATCATTACTTTTTGGTTTATTGTATTACCGTCATCCCAATTTGAGAATCTGGGATTAACACAACGAAACATCTATTGGATGAACGAAGTCTATGCTATCGGTGGGAATCATATGCTCAACTTCTTGCAGACAATGGATACGCTGCCGGTCAATAAAATGGTGGATATTTATCTCCGGTCGATGAGCTCCATATTTTTTCAGGATAACCTTATTGCGGGTTTACTGATTGCCCTGGCCTTACTGATTTGTTCGCGGATTGCATTTTCGCTATCTGTAATCGGATTTGTCTCTGCCTATTTATTTGCAAAATTTTCCGGCTCGGCAGCTGCCAGTATTACCTATTACAATATCGGGGCAAATTACATCATGGTGGCCATTGCTTTGGGTGGTTTTTATGTAATTCCCTCAAAATATTCCTACCTGTGGACAGTTCTCCTGGTACCGCTTACATCATTGGTTTTGTTGTTTATGAGCAGGTTTTTCGGATTTTTTCAATTACCGGTTTTTTCCCTTCCGTTCTCTTTTGTGGTGATTCTTTTCGTTTATTTTCTTACGCTCAGACTAAATCCATCGAAGCTGGTGCTGACCCCGATACAATACTTTTCACCCGAAATAAACCTTTATACCCATAATAACAATAAGGAACGACGCCCTAATTTTCTATATTTTCCAATGCACTTACCCTTCTGGGGCGAATGGACGGTTACTCAGGGGCATAATGGGAAACACACCCATAAAGGCGACTGGAGTAAGGCGTTCGATTTTATGCTCGTTGACGGCGAATCAAAAACTTATATGTCAGACGGTTTATTTTGTGAAAATTATTATAGTTACAATAAACCTGTCTTGGCACCAGGCGATGGAATAGTTGAAGAAATTGTTGACTACATTGTTGATAATGAACCTGGTAAAATAAACACCATCAATAATTGGGGCAATACCATTATTATCCGCCACCTGACCGGGTTATATACGCAGATGTCTCACCTTAAGAAAGGGTCGTTTAAGGTATCCAAAGGTGATTTCGTAAAACGTGGCGATATATTGGCAACCTGCGGTAATTCCGGCCGGTCGCCGGAGCCACACCTTCATTACCAGGTTCAAATCACGCCCCAGGTGGGTTCGAGACCAATCAGTTATCCGTTTGCATATTATAACGACGGAAAAGAAAGCATAACGCCTAAATTGCATCAGTTCTCGATCCCTTCCGAAGGGACCCTGGTCTCAGGAATAAACACAAATCCATTACTGAAAGCTGCATTTGATATTGTTCCAAATAATATTTTAAAATACAGCTACTCTGATGAAAACAGGATTGAAAAAAGGGAACGATGGGAGGCGTATACCGATGCATACAATACCAAGTATTTGTTCTGCAAGGAAACAGAATCGATTGCCTATTATGTAAATGACGGCTCAATGTTTTATTTTACAGCATACTACGGGAATAAAAAATCGCTGCTTTACTATTTCTACCTGTCAGCATATAAAGTATATCTGGGCGATGCAGGGAATCTTGAAATAAGAGATGCATTACCGCTCAATGTTATCCGTAATAAGAAAATAGGGATCTGGGTACACGATTTTATCGCGCCGTTTCTTACGTACATTCATGTTTGGCATACCATTAAACCCGAACGAATAAATAATCCAGCAGATAATACATTGATAGTCCTGGGATCAAATATAAAGATATCAGTCTTTGGTCGCGTAAAAAACGAAAGCAACAGTAATATCCATATAAGTGAAAATTGTATAAAGGAATTCACGTATGAATCAGACAAGACTAAAATTAAGGCTAAATGGTTAAATATTTAATAGCAGTACTTTTTTTTGTATCGGTAGCTGTCAGGGCACAGGAACCAATCACCTTTTCAACGGCAGATAGTATTACTTATCAATGTTACCTGACCGGCGACTGGGAAAAGCTGATTAAAACAGGTAAAGAGGCAATTGATCAAAATATAGACTACAAAAGACTTCGGCAACGAATGGGATATGCCTATTTTGCCCGGGCCGATTATTACGCTTCTCAGTTACAGTACGAAAAAGCGCTGACTTTTGATGCTTTTGATCCTGATACCCGCCTTTATCTCTATTATTGCGGAATTAACACAGGCAATGAAGCATACGCACGTTATCATGCCGAAAAACTTACAAATGAGCTTCGGCAAAAAATAAATGAGCAGGCGGTTAAGCCTGTTGATGCAATTGATCTGGAATATAATTTCAAAGCCAACAATGTTAGGACACGTTCAAATCCCTCCTATTACCGCGCAGGGGTTAATTCACAACTTGGCTACCGGTTAACTTTATATCAGTCTGTTTCGAATTATCAGCAAATTATCGCAAATCAACAAACCAGACAACCCGAATATTTCGCATTACTGGATTGGTCCATAACCTCACACCTCTCTCTGGATGTTGCTTATCATTATTTAAACCTGGGTGTTGATGGGTACAAATATCCTGGCAATATGGTATTTGCGGCACTTTCAACCAGCATAAACCGGTTTACCTTAGGTATTAATGGCTCAGTATTAAAAATTAATTCCGGCAATTTCCAGCAATTCGGATTTCACGCTGGAGTAACTTTGCCCGGAAAGTCCAGTATTTATTTAAAAAGTTCCGTTAACGGATTAATTGGTCAGGGCGAAAAACGACTAATATACAACCAGGTTGCCGGTTTACGATTAGTAAATAAACTATGGGCAGAAGGAAATGTAACATGCGGGAATATAAAAAATTACAACGATCATAATTCTCTCTACATATATAACTCATTTGATCCGACCACCTTCCGTACCGGAGTAACCTTATTCTGGTCTCCCGGTAAAATCATTACCCTGTTCGGCAATTATTCATATGAACTAAAACAAATAGAATTAAACAATAATACTTACCAACAACATTCATTTTCAGGAGGAATCATATGGAAATTTTAAGAAGGAACACCTTTACTATTGTTCTGCTTTTGATAAGCTTCAACGCTTTTTCTCAATTGCCAGATGTTTTGCAAGGAGCTTTTAGCAGAAGTTATGAAGCAGAGAATGCCAAAAATTATTCAACTGCAATCAACGAACTGAAAACTTACTACAACACAGGTAACTATGTAATTAACATACGTCTAGGCTGGTTGAATTACCTTGCCAAACAGTATACCACATCAATCAGTTATTACCAGAAATCAATTGCCTTAAAACCATATGCCATTGAGGCCCGTTTAGGTTGTATAAAGCCGCTTAGTGCCCTCGAAGACTGGGAAAATGTAAAGAAACAATATCTCGAAATATTAACCATCGATCCGCAAAATACAGTTGCCAATTATTGGTTAGGGGTGATTAACTATAACCGGAAAGATTTTAATACAGCAACAAAGCTCTTCGAAAAAATTGTTAATCTCTATCCGTTAGACTACGATTCGGTCATTATGCTTGCCTGGTCAAAACTTTACAGCAGCAAACCAACCGAAGCAAAAGTGTTGTTTCATCAGGCATTAATTATCAGGCCAAATGACAGTTCCGCATTAAGCGGATTAAGGTTGATTCCCTGATAATGATAAGAATCAGCGTGCAGAAAACATCACCATATTTCGTTAAGTGAAAAGTTGGAATACCCAAAATTATTCAAATCCGTTCTTTTCATTGTACTTTGTCCCGGTATCGTCTGTAATGATTGTCCCGCGAATTTTTCCCGTTGACACCACATCGTAGGAATCGCTGTATTCAATAATGTAGAGTGTTTGATTCAAGTAACCTCCGAAATCAGAAATTTTCTGAAAGCTATAATCCGCCTGTAACAGGTTTACTCCGGCTGACTGAACCATGGCTGACAAATAGTTTCCCGGTCTACCCAGAGAGGTCATAAAATGCAAGGCAATATCATATCCCTGGAAACTGTACTGTGTGGGTTCACCACCAAACGAAGACCGGTATTTTTCCATGAACGCAATCACCCGGGGATTTCCATAATCAATAAAATAGGGAGATAAATAATGGAGCCTGGTATTGTGAAGATGCTCAATATCGATACTCTGCATTTTAGTGTATTCCTGGAGACCAACCACAATGATTTTATTCGATTTCGAAATGGTATTCAGCCGTGTCATTGATACGCTTACATTTGCTTCACTTTTTTCGGCAAGAACGATGATATTCTCCTTGTCTGCCCGAAGCATCCCTTCCAACCCGGCAGTACCTCCCGACATAATGTTGTACTGGCTGAATCTTCCTGCTCCCAGCTTCTCATTAAGCCGGTCGGTGATGAGTTTTAAATCATCTGAATTAGTGCCATGATTAAGTACAATGATATTCTGTTGTGCAAATTTATCCGCAATATAATCTGCCGTACCTGCAACCCTTAACCGTCTTCCCGGATTGATCTGGAAATAATCCGGGGTAACTGATACAAACCGGCTGTCGGATGAAAGTGGTGAGACCATTGGAATATGGTTCTTGCCGCTTAGTTCAGCGACAACCTTTTGATTCTCCGGATATACAGGGCCGATAATCAGATCAAGTGACAGAAATTCAGGCTTTTTTACCAGCTTTTCAATGATCTTGTTATTCTGGTAAGTGTCATAAACATAAAGCTTTAATTTCATTCCCGATTCGGCCATCTTTTCGGTTGCAAGTAAAACTCCGGAATAAAACTCCAGGAAACTGGCTGTACGTTGAACGATGCTTGACGAATCGTTGAGGTTCTGGCAAAATGGCATAAAAATTCCGATATCAAAAATTTTATCTAAAACCCGATGATCAGCAACCCGGGGGGGTATTAAAGAATCCATAGGTTGCAAAGGCTTGATGTCACCTGTAACGACAGGTTTTTTAATGGGTATTTTTATATACATTCCTACAATTAGTCCCATTTTGAGTGACTGGTTCACCCTGATCAATTCCTCTTCCGAAATTCCGAACCGCTTTCGAAGCTGAAAATAATTGTCTCCTTTAACAATCTGGTACAAGTCAAATCTTTTTATACCATTCTGATCCTCCATATCAGAGATGGGTGAACTAACGGGAATTATTAATATTGTTCCTGTTTTTAATTCACCTTTTAATGTCGGATTTGATTTAAGAATTGCTTCCTGCGAGACATTGTACTTATTTGCAATTGAATACAGCGTTTCTGCGCGGCTTACAATGTGTTTTGTTGGTTGCTGAAATTCCTTGGTTACAGATTTTTTCTCATTTGAAAAGGTTTGAGGTTTGGGTATCTTTAAGACATCACCCTCTTTAATACCATCCCGGGCTTGCGGGTTATTATGGTAAATATCCTCGGAGGTAATTTTACGCTTTTGTGCAATTGAAAAAACAGTCTCTCTTTTACGCACGGAATGATAAATGAAGAGGCCATCCTCCCGGTCCTGGCTAACTAATCCTCCGGTAAGTTGAGGTTTTCTTTCATTTGCGGGTATTCTGACAGTCTGGCCTGCATTTAATTTTTCCTCTATTTCGGGGTTTGCAACCTTCAGCTCTTCGAGTGTAATGCCAAATTTTCGGGCTATTCCAAAGGGTGAATCCCCACTGTTTGCCGTATAAAGCGTGTAGGTCTTACCACTGATGACCACCTTTTCACCTCCGGTTTTTTGTTGGGCTGCAAGGGTAAAGGAAAACAGAATAATTATCAAAAAAGTAAAAATAGTTGATATAGTGCGCATTGTCAATATTTTTCGGGCCATGATAAACTATTTATTTCAGTCACAAAATAACGATAAAAAAACGAGAGCAGCTACCGGCATCGTTCATCAACAAAAAAATAAACCGACAACCTGTCCGGAAGTCGGTTTACTATTTATGATTTTTAAGGCGGGGTTAAACAATACCATGAATCCCCTGGCTCACTGATTAATAATCTCCGAAATTACGCATAAACTGCACACGTTCGAATTCTGCAAGATTCGTTGTGTTATCAATGCTTAGTTTTCCTTTGAAATCCGCGATTGAATTATAGCCATTGGCCTCCATCCATATTTCAAGGTTTTGTAACATACTTGTGATAGCAGTGAAACCTTCACGATAAAGCGCTGAGACAACCTGAACCGTTGTAGCACCTACAAGCAACATTTTCACAACGGTTTGCCAGTCGTGTACGCCTGTGGAAGCAGAAAGGTCGCAGTTCACACGATTGGCCATCATCCCGATCCATCGTAACGATTGTTTATAATCGCCTTTGTGGCTCAATACATCAGAACTAATGATTTTTTGATTCTCGATATCAACATCCGGGCTGTAAAACCGGTTAAACAGCACCAATCCTTTGATTTCTGAAAACGAAAGATCCCTGATAATCCCTCCCAGGTTTGAGAAATAGGAACTTATTTTTAGCGAGAGTGGGATATTTATTTTTGAAGCAATCCGTGAGACGATATCAAAATACATGCTTTCATTATCCTGGCTCATTTGGGAGAGGTTTGTCGGCAATATAAACATATTCAGTTCAATAGCATCAGCTCCGGCATCTTCGGCTTTTTTTGCAAAAAAACCCCATTCCTGCGTTGAAAGGCAATTAATGCTCGCAATAACAGGTATGGACAACTCATTCCTGGCATCTTTAATCAGGCCAAGGTAACGCTTAAGGTTGTCTTTCTTAATCTGGTAATCGTAGTAATCAAGAAATTCGAGGTTATTATCCATTGGACCGAGTTTATTGAATTCATTAGCAAATTCAAGATAAATCTCTTCCTCGAAAATAGATTTTAAAACAACCGCTCCGGCACCCGCTTTTTCAATTGCCCTGAGGTTTTCAATCGAATTTGTAAGGCCGCAACTGCCGGCTATAATCGGGTTCTTAAGATCAAGTCCCAGATATTTGACATTAAGATTAGTCATCTTTTAATTATTTAGTTAATTAATCTGCTTTCTGTAAATAGTGATGCATATTTTCTGCAGCTCTCCGCCCGTCACCCATGGCCAGAATTACAGTTGCTCCACCCCTGACGATATCACCTCCGGCAAACATATCCGATATTGATGACTGCATTTTATCTTCATCGACCACAATTGTTCCCCATCTTGTAACCTTTAGATCGGGAAGGCATGACGGTACCAGCGGGTTCGGTGATACACCTACTGCTACAACCACCAGGTCAACCTCAATTTCAAATTCAGATCCGTCAATCGGCATAGGTCTGCGACGCCCCGATGCATCCGGTTCACCGAGGCCCATTTTGTTGAGGCTCATCCTCGTTACACGTCCTTTATCATCTGCAAAATACTCAAGCGGATTGCATAGCATCATAAATTCGACATCCTCCTCTTTGGCATGTTTCACCTCTTCGACACGTGCAGGCATTTCGGCCTCGGAGCGGCGATATATAATTATAGCGCGTTCAGCTCCCAGGCGCAAAGCCGTTCTCACTGAATCCATCGCAGTATTTCCACCTCCGATAACAGCCACATTTTTACCTCTCAGAACAGGCGTATCCGACTTGCTTGTTGAAGCGCCCATAAGGTTTACACGGGTCAGGTATTCATTCGAAGAGAGAATTCCATTGTAGTTTTCACCCGGAATATCCATAAACCGCGGAAGACCTGCTCCGCTGCCAATGAAAAAACCCTTAAAACCTTCTTCTTTCAAATCATCGAATGAAGCGGTTCGTCCAACAATAAAATTAGTTTCAAATTTCACTCCCATCTTCCGCAAATTTTCCAATTCAAAATCCACAACTGAATTGGGAAGACGAAATTCAGGAATGCCATATTTTAAGACACCTCCAATTTCGTGAAGCGCTTCAAAAACTGTGACATCGTAACCATATTTCACCATGTCGCCTGCAAACGACAGGGAGGCGGGACCGGAACCAACTGTGGCCACTTTAATGCTATTTGGTTTAGCCGTATCCGGAATATTGCTCATACCTGAATTGCGTTCATAGTCGGCAGCGAACCGCTCCAGATGCCCGATAGCTACCGAATCTTTACCCAGCTTATCGACGTAAAAGCATCTCGACTCACATTGTTTTTCCTGAGGACATACCCTTCCGCAAACTGCAGGTAGTGCATTGGTTTCCTTCAGGGTTGCAGCGGCATTCAAAATTTCGCCCTTTTCAATGTATTTGATGAATTTGGGGATATTAATACTCACGGGGCATCCTTCGATACATGTTGGATTGACACAGTCCATGCAGCGACTGGCTTCAACCTGTGCCTGAACGGGATCGAGTCCCATATTTACTTCGCGGTCCTGGTGTTTTACCCTGATTTCGGGAGCCAACTCGGGCATTTTCACCCTTGGGATCAGCCCCCGGTCTTTATTTTTTGTTTTCGAGCGAAGTTCTGCTCTCCATTCCTGATTTCTTTCCTCCTTGAGGTCTTCGGGATTAATTGACATTTCGCTAATAATTACAGCTTTTGTAAATAATTTTCGGTCGCGCGTTTCTCTTCCTGGGTGTAACCACCCAGCCGCATAAGCATTTCATCAAAATCGACAAGGTGGGCATCAAATTCAGGCCCGTCAACACAAGTAAACCTGGTTTTTCCATCAACTGTGACACGACAGGCACCGCACATACCCGTACCATCAACCATGATTGAATTTAAGCTGGCCTGCGTCGGAATATTGTATTTTTTGGTAAGCATTGATGCGAATTTCATCATGATTGCCGGACCTATAACAATGCACTCGTCGATTTTCTCGCGCTGAATGATTTCCTCCATACCTGCAGTGATCAACCCCTGACGTCCGTATGACCCGTCATCGGTCATGACAATTACTTCATCAGACCATTTGCGAATCTCATCTTCCAGAATGATCAAATCCTTATTACGGGCGGCAATCACCGTTACAACGCGATTACCTGCCTTTTTAAAAGCCTCGGCAATCGGAAGAAGCGGTGCCACTCCTACACCACCACCGCAAGCAAGAACAGTACCTATATTCACAATGTGGGTAGGCTTGCCCAGAGGACCCACAAGATCGGTAATCGATTCACCGGGCTCCATGGCAACAAGTTTTGAAGAACTCACCCCCATTATCTGCACCACAAGTGTAATTGTTCCCTTTACAGGATCGGCTCCTGCAATGGTCAGCGGGAAACGCTCTCCGTCCTCCCCAATGCGTAACATGACGAAATTACCCGGTTTTCTGGA
>JBBRGI010000040.1:0-16836 GCA_038240855.1 Bacteroidales bacterium
AATTGGACGCTTAATCCAGCTGATGCAGGAGGGTTATGTACAAATTCATCCTTGAAAACACAGTTAAGGAGAGATAGCTATATGTCAGAGATAACAGAAGATAAAACATCAGAAAAAGTTCGCAATCGCCGTGTTCACATGGCAAATGAGAGAACATTTCTCGCCTGGATAAGAACAAGCATAGGGATAATGGCCTTCGGTTTTGTTGTTGAAAAGTTCGCATTGTTCATGAAACAAATGTCATTTGTTCTGGGTAAATCAACTATTGGAGAAGCCCTGCCTCCTTCTCATGGATATTCAGCCATTCTCGGGATATTTCTTGTCGGACTAGGCGCTTTGATGGGAGCACTTGCATTTTTCAGGTATAAGAAGGTTGAGAAACAGATAAACGAAGATACGTGGCAACCATCCTCGATACTTGACGCACTGCTCACCTTATCAGTTCTGGCGGTCGGAATTTTCCTTGTTGTTTACTTGATTTACAGTATTTGAACTAGAGAATGTATGAATCATGCAACTTATTGCTGAAATTGTGCGCTTTTCAGTGTAGAGGCAATCAACTTTGGCCTTTCAAAATATCAGAATTCGCGGGCATGGGAATTCCGATTTGGGTGATAAAGATTTCTCTATTGAGCTTTTCGGACAGGATATGATCCACTTCTTGTTCTGCTAATGTTTTCATGACTTTAATCTTTAGAAAAATTCAATATAAACTAAATATTTTGTAATAATGCCCTCGCTAATAACGAACAAGATGAAATGCTAAATTGTTCGAAATGAATATTTTATAAATTAAATATTCAGTATCGTTTAGCCATTGATTCAATATTAATAAAATTCAGTTGGTGGTTTAGTGCCTTCCGCAAAATCGCCACCCTTAAACGTGGGAATGATGTAACACATTGTCAAAATTGTGTAAGATTCTCTGAACGAAAACTCACGAACTTCGATAAGAATTAAATCGGTTCTTATAATTCAGCAAATAAAAGTCAAATGAACAATTTATAAGGAGGGTTAATTTCGGGATACGGGGCTAAAAAATATAATCATCTGGTTTATTCGTAGACAATGTAGTTGGGAATTAATAAAATGGAAAATTGTATTCACTTTCAAACTATTCCTGTTAAAGTTGATAAAATATGAACCTGTCTTTTCAAAAACTTTTTTTCGCGATTGCCACTATATTTGCGCTATTTGCAATTCTGGTTTTGGCAAAACCCATTCTCATTCCTTTAAGTATTGCTTTACTTATTTCATTCATTCTGTTTCCGTTGGCAAAAAAGTTTGAATCATGGAAAATTGGTAAAACACTTGCTGCGTTTCTCTCCATTTTTACAGTGATTTTAATAATTTTAGGTGTCATTTACTTTTTTTCAACTCAAATTATCAGCGTATCAAAACAATTCACTCATTTTCAGGATAAAATTATCAATGCTTTTGCCGATGTCACGGTGTATGTCAACAATAATGTGAGCTTCGTTGAAAACCTGGAAAAAAATGAATTATTTAACCGGATGAAAGGTTGGATAGTGGAATCATCAGGCGCGCTGGTAAGCAAAACCGTTAGCAATACGGCAACTTTCATGGCCGGACTACTGGCAACCATTATTTTTACTTTTCTATTTCTTATTTATAGAGATGGATTAACAAAGGCTTTTCTGTCTTTTTCGTCCGAGAACAATCGCGGAAGGGTATTAAAAATGTTTAAATCGGTTCAGCAGGTCGGGCAAAAATACCTATTCGGTATGTTTCTGCTCACTGTTGTTATTGGATTAGCAAACAGCATAGGTCTTTTAATTATCGGTATCGATAATCCTTTCCTTTTCGGATTTTTAGGCGCTGCATTGGCAATAATACCATACATTGGTACTACAATGGGAGCTATCATTCCAGTAATTTATGCTTTTGTTTCTTACGATTCAATTTGGACAGCCGTTGCAGTTGCCATTCTATTTTGGGCGGTTCAATTGGTTTCCGATAATTTTCTCACTCCAAGAATTGTGGGGGGGAGTTTAAAAATTAATGCTTTAACTGCCATCCTGAGTTTATTTGTAGGCGCTGCTGTGTGGGGGCTGGCCGGAATGATTTTGTTTTTACCGTTTGCTGCTATGTTAAAAGTGGTTTGCGAAGAGTTCGAAGAACTTAAACCAATTGCACTAATCATTGGCGAGCAAAACAAAAAAGATGACGAAGGCAGTGAACTATTTTTAGTTAGATGGTGGGGAAAAATAAAAGACAAGTTTTCGAGAAAATCACATCATTGAAAATGTCGGATTGAAAGGATAGGGAATTCTCTGTGGCTCTAAAAAATGACTTGGACTATTATCTCAAGAATTTCAGCCGCCCTATCAGAAGGTGAATCTTGTAAATCTATTCAATACTTATGTAATTAATTACCGGATACATCCATCTATCTTTATTTTTATTATTTGGAATTACTGCACTAGTTGCATACTTCTACTTTACAGGTAATCAGAAATATGAATAAAGTGCAAATCAAAATGGTAAAAGCAATAAAAGTCATCTTGTGGGTGGTTCTTATTTCTTTGCTTTTAATCGTAATAATTGCAGGACTTCTTCAAATTCCTGCCGTTCAAAATAAGATAATTCATATTGCAACATCCTTTGTCAGCAATAAAACCCGAACAAAAGTTGAGATAAAAAATATCAGTATCAGATTTCCTAAGACAGTGGTTCTTGAAGGCCTTTTTCTGGAGGACAAAAAAAAAGATACCTTAATATATGCAGGTTCGGCGAAAATTAATATTGCACTTTATAGCTTATTCAACAGTAAAATAGCCGTTAGCAAGGTTTCGCTAAATGATGCTGTCATTAAGTTGCATAGCACCAAAACCGATCCATTATTCAATTATAATTTTCTGATTACTTCATTCGCCGATTCAACCCAACAGACACAAACCGATACTTTACAGGTTTCCAAATGGACTTTCAGCCTCGACAAACTGTATCTGAACAACATCAGGTTTACTTACAACGATAAATATGAAGGAATTAATGTAAACGTGGCAATTCAAAAATCGGAATTTAGCGTCAATGAAATCTCCCCTAAAAAATCTTTATATCTGTTTGACGATTTGATTTTGGAAGGCCTCAACTTAATTATTCAGACAAGTGAACCGGCAAGTTCTCAAAAACAAACTTCTCAAAAAGTTTTGCCAACAATTACTGCCCAAAAACTTCAGCTCATTAATTCAACGGTAACCTATACCGATTCGCTTAACTATATGTCAGTTATTACCGTTATCAACCGCATAAAATTAGAAAAAAGTTTGGTGGATATTCAAAATGAAAAGATAACACTTAGCCATTTAAACTTGTCGAAAAGCGATATCAGGTTACACATTTTTGAGCCCGAATTCGTTGCAGGTTCGGGCTCTCCCAGAAAAAGTAACTGGAAAGTTTCGGTGAATAGCATTGATGCCAAAAACAATATGTTTGTTTACAAAATTGGAGATGGCCCGGAATTCAAAAATAAATTTGACGGACACCACCTTGAACTCGCTCAGTTAACGTTTGAAGCCACTGATTTTTATTATTCATCTGACCTTACAAAAGTTTCAGTTCGAAAGCTGAGTACAATTGACCAGAATCAATTTGTAATCAACAGTTTGGAAACCGATTTCAACATGGATCAATATTCCATCACTACAGATAAATTAAAACTCAAAACCCCCTACTCTTCCATCGATGGCGATTTTCAGGTAGAATTTACTTCATTACCAAATTTTGCAGATTCCCTGCAGTTCAGCAACATGAATCTGGTAATGAGAAATATTATCTTTAGAAATCCTGATGTACTTTATTTCAACCCTGAACTTCTCAACCAACCATTCTTTAAAAACCGAACTACCATCACCACCATAACCGGCTCTGTGAATGGCCCGCTGAATAACCTGACCGGCAAAAATCTTGTTATTAAAACCGGCGAAAATACGGTTCTGGAAACCAATTTCAATATCTCCGGATTGCCCGATATTAAGACAACAACTTACGATTTCCCCAACCTTAAAATTATCTCAGGCAAAAAAGATATGGAATTGATAGCTGGACCATCGATTCCTGATAACATCGCTCTTCCTGATAATATAAATCTTCAGATTGCTTTTAAAGGAGAGCCAAAATCATTAAAATCCACAGTATTTGCAAGCAGCAGTTTTGGTGACGCGCACCTTTTTGTAACCATCGATAAAAATGAAAATTTCCTTGGCAAAGTAAGCACTGGGAGTTTCGATTTGGGCAAATTGTTTGGGGATACAGTGATGTATGGCCCCGTATCGTTAACCGCTGAAACCAATGGACACGGGTTGGATAAAAACACGATCGTGGCAAAAATTAAGGCCGAGGTTTCGCAGATATATTTGAATAAATACAACTATCATAATTTCATTGTCGATGGCAAAATCAGCGGAAAGGAGTTCGAAGGCTCAATGAATTTGAATGATGAAAATGCCGTCTTCGATTTTGATGGCTTGCTGAGCCTAAACCCAAATAATGAACAAATTAAATTCAGGTTGAATGTGCAGGCTGTTGATCTTCAGAAATTAAATTTTACAAAAAATGATATACGTATTGGTTTGATTGCTTCAGCGGATCTAAAGGGTAAAACTTTTCAAAAACTGAATGGTAGCGCAGAAATCACCAATATGATTGTTGCACAGGGAGAGAAAAAATATGTGCTAGATTCGGTATTATTTGCTTCGGTAAATGAGCCTGGAAAAAGTGAACTAAATTTCAGTAGCGCACTGATTAGTGTAAAATATTCAGGAACAATTTCTCCTGTCGACATTTCAGCGGAGCTTAACAATTTCATTAATAATTATTTTTCGTTTGGTGGCGATAGTCTGTTAAAAAGCAATAGGGAGCCATCAGATTTTAATTTCGAAATACAATTTCACAATCATCCGATTCTATCACAGGTTCTTTTGCCTCAGCTAAAAGAATTTGAACCGGGAATTATTCAGGGAAGTTTCGACAGCGAGAAAAATGACCTGAAAATCAATGCAAAAATGAGTAAAATCGTTTATGGGATAATGGAGATTAAGGACTTTGTGTTGGATGTGAATTCGAATCCAACTGAATTGAACTATAAGATGTCAAGCAGCGCATTATCAAATACCCAAATAAAACTTGATAATTTTTTAATCGATGGAAAACTTGCTGAAAACAAAATAAATACAACACTTTCATCTGTTGATGAAAAGGAAAATAAAAAGTTTTTAATCAGTGCTGAAATTACGAAAGACAGAGAATACTTCAGGCTTGCGCTCGATCCCGCCGGTTTTTATTTGATGGATAAACAGTGGGATGTTGCAGCAGATAATTACATCGAATTCGGGAAACAGGGAATTTTGATACATCATCTTTTTATGAATAAAACTGGAAGCGAAGTCAATATCGCTTCGGTGAATAATTTGTTCAACGATGACCTGAACGTTGAAATCAGAAATTTCAAGCTGGAAGATATTTCGGAAATCATTGAAAAAGACACTGGCTTTGTAAGGGGAACTGTTGATGGAAAAGCACTGCTGAAAAGGGTAAACCAATCGTATGGTTTAATTGCCGACGCCAAAATAGAGAATTTGTTTGTCAGCGGCATTCCCGTTGGAAATATAACGGTA
Source organism: Bacteroidales bacterium (assembly GCA_038240855.1). Lineage (GTDB taxonomy): Bacteria > Bacteroidota > Bacteroidia > Bacteroidales > Prolixibacteraceae > JAAFHB01. The sequence goes on from JBBRGI010000040.1 coordinate 5,640, forward strand.
AAAGCCGAAAATCATACTACAGAGAAATTTAGCATTGATTTGAATGTATCGGGTACTGAAAATAACCTGACAACCAAAGGCTATTATATTGCCAAAGGTGGCGCCAATTCAATTTCGCTGACAACCGACATCCGGTCGCTTTCACTGAAAACTATCAAGGCCTTTTCGATGGGAAACATAACAGAAGCCTCCGGAAATCTGAGCGGAAATTTTTTGGTGGAAGGGAATAAAAGTTCACCCGAAGTAACCGGAAAGCTGGTTTTCAAAAATGCATTTATTACACCTAAAGTGCTGAATAACCGTCTGGAATTAAAAAATGAAACCTTTCAGATAAAAAAGGATGGAATCTATTTTGACAATTTCACAATTCAGGATGCCGCCCAAAATTCCGCTGTAATTAACGGAGCAGTAAACATGAACCATTTTACGGATTTTGCTTTTGCATTATCGGTATCCACAAACAATTTTTTGTTGTTCAACACCACTTCAAAAGATAATAAAGTATTCTTCGGTCGAATGATCATCGACAGTAAAATTGATGTAACCGGACCAATGGCGCTACCGGTTGTCAATGCAACTTTAAAAATGAAAAAAGGGTCAAATTTTACGTTTGCAGTACCAGAAGATAAACTCACAACTAACAAAGGAGAAGGAGTGATAGAATTTGAGAATAAACAAAAACTCCATCCTATTTTAGCCAGAGAAGATAACATACAAATACAAAAAACTAACTTAACCGGATTTGATATTTATTCGGTAATTGAGATCGATAAACAGGCAACGCTTCGGTTATTAATGGATCCCTCTTCTAGCGATTCCCTTGTGGTTAAAGGCGAAGCCGCATTAAGTTTCACCATGGACAGAAGCGGAAAAATGAGCCTCACCGGCACATACAAATTAAACGATGGAAGTTATCTGGTTTCGCTTGAATCGGTAGTTAAAAGAACATTTGATATTGATCAGGGAAGTACAATTATCTGGAATGGCGATCCGATGGAAGCTGAAGTAGATATTGATGCAATCTATTCAGTTCGGGCTTCACCCATCGATTTGATGTCCGACCAAATGGCAGGCATGTCGGAAACCGACAGAAACGCTTACAAACAGCGTTACCTATTTTTGGTTATTCTTAAATTAAAAGGAAATATTTTACATCCGGAAATTGGCTTCGAAATACAATTACCACCTGAAGACAAAGGGATTCTGAATGGAGCTGTGAATCAGAAACTTACTTTACTGAACGAAGATGTGTCGGCATTAAACAAGCAGGTTTTTGCATTGCTTGTTTTGGGCAGATTTATTCAGGAAAATCCCCTGCAAACTGAAGCTGGCGGAACTTCAACTTTTGTTCGTGCCACAGTGGGCAAATTGTTATCGCAGCAATTAAATCAGTGGTCTTCGAATGTGCTACCCGGAGTTGATTTAAATTTCGATATACAATCGTTTAACCAGTATGAAACGGGACAAGCAGAAGGAAGGACTCAGGTTGATATTGGACTGAAGAAACAACTTTTTAACGAGCGGTTAAGTGTTCAACTAGGTGGCACTGTTGAAGTTGAGGGGGAGAAGGCAAAACAAAACTCAGCGAGCGACATTGCCAGCGATGTTGTGTTGGAATATAAATTAACTAAAGATGGCCGTTACCGTTTGAAAGGATTCAGGCAAAACCAGTATGAAAGCGATATTGACGGCCAGTTTGTTGAAACTGGCGCAGGAATTATCTATGTACGCGATTTCGATAAATGGAAAGAATTCATGAAGCGACCTAAAAACAAAATCAAAAAATTGAAAAAGGAAAAATAGAATGAAACGCTCAATCCGAAATAGATATTTCCTGATTTTCAGTTTTCTGCTACTTGCATCATGCAGCGGCACAAGGTATTTGCCTCCAGGAGAAAAACTTTATACCGGGGCAGAAATTAAACTTAAATCTACAAATAATATCAGCAGTAAATTAATTAAAAATACTGCTGAAAATGCAATTCGTCCCGAGCCGAATAAAGTGTTTTTGGGAATGAGGCCTAAATTATGGATGTATTTGAAAGCCGGCGAATCACCTGAAAGCAAATTTAAAAAGCGGCTCAAAAAAAGAGGGGAAGCACCCGTTCTTATATCTGATATTAAACCCGGGGTTACAGCCGAATTTATTGATGCTGGACTTTTTAACATCGGCATTTTCAACAGTTATACCAACTCAAAAATTATTGAAAAAAAGCATACGGCAAAGATAATTTACACCAGCTACATACATCAGCCATACAGAATTAATGATATTGTATATGCCATTTCAGATGATAGTTTAAGTGGAGCCATCCAGAAGGAAAAAAGAAAATCGCTAATAAAACCTGGCGAACAGTATAATCTCGCCATACTTGAAATGGAGAGGATGCGCATTGATGCTTTACTTAAAAACAACGGGTATTTTTATTTCGATCCCGAATATCTTCTTTTTAAAGCCGACACTTCGAATGCGAACCATACAATTACCCTAAAAATGACTTTAAAAGACAGTATTCCAGATAATGCTGTAAGGGTTTATCGCATCAACCATGTGTTTATCGATCAGAATTATTCGTTAAATCAGGAAGATGAAGACTTACGAAAAGACACCATTTTTTTTGAAACCGTAGAGTTTGTGAGGGATGAATCGGGGAAGTGGATCAATCCAAAAGAATTATTAAGATCAGTTTACCTGCGAAAAAATGAAATCTTTTCACGGGAAAATCATAACATCACCCTCAACCGCCTGATTTCGCTTGATAATTTCAAATTTGTGAGAGTTAAATTTTCTGACAGCGATACTTCAGCATCAGGATATTTGGACGTTTCAATTTTAATGACACCAATGCCAAAACGCACGTTCAGAACAGAAATGGAATATGTTTCAAAATCGAACAATTTTACCGGTCCTAGGATGAATTTAAGCCTGCTGAACAGAAATACTTTTAAAGGTGCCGAATTGCTGAATATCAATATGTCGGGCTCATTTGAATCGCAATGGAATAGTACAGAAAAAAAATATTATTCATATTCCATTAATCCACAGATAGAGCTGCATTTTCCTCGATTTATAGCACCTTTCAAAATCAGAACTTACAGCCGGTATATTCCTAAAACTCGTTTTATCGTTGCTTATAACTATTTAAGAAGAGTCAACTATTTCGATATGAAAACATTTGAGTTTGTTTATGGCTATAAATGGAAGGAGGACATCAGGAAAGAGCACGAATTAAATCCGTTGAATGTAAGTTATACTTCGCTCGGAAATAAGTCGCCTAAATTCGAAGTTCTGCTAAATACCAATCCGTATTTGAAAAAAAGCTACGAAGAACAGTTTATCGCCGGGGCAAGCTATTCCTTTACTTTTAACGATCAGTTAGTTCCGGGCAAAAAGTTGCAATATTATTATCGTTTTACAGGTGAGATGGCCGGAAATGTCTTATCGCTGGCAAAAAAAATAGCAGGGGAAGATATTTCTTCCGAAAATCCCAATCAGGTAGCCGGTTCTGTTTATTCTCAGTTCATCGAAACAAGTGTCGATGGCCGTGTCTATTACAATTTCAGAGATAAAAACAAATTGATTTTGCGCGGCTTTGCTGGAGTAGCCAAGCCCTACGGCAACTCAGCAGTTATGCCTTACGCCAAACAATTTTTCAGTGGCGGGCCCAATAGTATTCGCGCTTTTCATATTAATTCTGTTGGTCCGGGCACCTTTTACCAAACTCCCGATGAAATTGGATTTCTGCAATTAGGTGGCGATATAAAACTGGAAGCTAATACAGAATTCCGTTTTTCAATTTATCGTTTTTTTAAAGGAGCCCTGTTTGTTGACGCCGGAAATGTGTGGCTGTTAAAATCGAATTCTACAAATATTGGAACCCCTTTTTCATTCTCAACTTTTATGAATGAACTCGCTTTAGGTGCTGGTATCGGACTGCGAATCGACGTTTCATTTTTTATCCTGCGATTCGATCTTGCAATGCCGTTGCGAAAACCATGGCTGCTAGAAAACAAAAGATGGGTGGTGGACGAAATTGATTTTAGGAGCTCCGGTTGGAGAAACGAAAACCTGATTCTAAACGTAGCGATTGGATATCCGTTCTAGTCTATTGTCGGAATAATTGACCCTTCCCGACCCCAGAGGATAAAACAACGGGGAAAATTCGCAATCGCCGTGGAATGTGTGAAGTATGTAAACTTTTACCAAAGTTCTGTAACACTTATCGTATCAAGGTTCCGAACTTTGTTCTTTCAGTATGGAAACCAAGTATTATTTCATTATTAACTAATAAAAAAATGCAAATACAATTTAATACAGGTAAAAATGTAACAAGAAGCGAAGATCTTATAGCTTCGTCATCTTCATTAATAACAGAAGATCTAAGCAGGTTCAGTCATCAGATAACTAGGGTTGAAGTTCATCTTTCGGATGAAGATGGCAATAAAGACGGGTTAAACGATAAGCGCTGCATGATAGAAGCCCGTCTTGCAGGGATGAAACCAATTGCTGTTACCGACCACGCAAATACGCATGAACAGGCTATTTTTGGCGCTATAGGCAAATTGAAAACTTCTTTGGAAACGATAACTGGACGTTTGAAAAATTATTAGATTACCGACATAATTTTGTCAGAGATTTCAGGCTTAATTAATAACTCAGAAAATGTGGTTTTCCAAATCAATAGAAGAAGTCCTTAAAGAAATAAATGTCGATGCATTATCCGGGCTTTCAGAAGAGGAAGCAATAGTCAGGCTTGAAAAATTCGGCGCGAATCAATTGCTATCGAAAAAGAAAAAGAACATCTTCCAATTGTTTGTTGCCCAGCTTCAGGAGTGGCTTATTTATATTTTATTTGCAGCAGTGGTCATCACCCTACTTATGGGTGAGTATATCGATGCCACTATAATTATTCTTGTCATAATTACCAATGCAGTTCTTGGCGTAATACAAGAAGTGAAAGCAGGAAAGGCAATTGAGGCGCTTCAGAAAATGTCGTTTCCAAAAGCGCTTGTGCGCCGAAACGGCGAGGTTAAAGAAGTAAATTCACATGAAGTTGTTCCCGGCGATATTCTAATTCTTGATGCCGGACGTTTCATCTCCGCAGATATTCGTTTAATTGAGTCTGCAAATCTTCAGATAGAAGAATCGGCACTAACCGGCGAGTCCGTACCTGCCGATAAAGATGCATCACAAATTCACAGTGATCTTAAAACTCCATTGGGCTACCGTATGAATATGGCGTTTATGTCAACCCTTGTGACACATGGAAGAGGAATTGGCGTAGTGGTTGAAACTGGCATGACTACCGAAATTGGCAAAATCGCTACTCTCATCAATACCGAAAAAAAAGAGAAAACACCTTTGGAAATCAGGTTGGATAAGTTAGGGAAAACGCTTGGAATGTTTGCCATTGGAATCTGCGTTCTCATTTTTGTTATTGCATTAATTCAGGGCCGCGATTTGGCCGAAATGTTTATTTTATCGGTTTCTCTGGCCGTGGCAGCTATTCCCGAAGGGCTTGCAGCTATTGTAGCAGTTGTGCTTTCAATTGGCGTTACCGGCATGTCGAAGAAAAAGGCAGTTATCAAGAAATTACCTGCTGTTGAAACCCTTGGTTCTGTAAATATTATATGTTCCGACAAAACAGGCACGCTTACCCAGAACAAAATGACAGTAAAGACTTATTTCAACCTGGAGGGTGAAATAGCTGTCGAACGTAATTCAAAAAACAGTTCTACCATCGATGTAAAATTGCTCGCCAAAGCCATGATACTTTGCTCGGATGCAACTTTCGAAAACAATCTCGGAACGGGCGATCCAACAGAAATTGCATTGTTGCTTCTGGGAGATGATTTGGGAATTGATAGAAAAAAATTAATTACTCAGACCAGTCGTGTCGGTGAGTTTTCTTTCGATTCCGACCGAAAATTAATGTCAACACTCTGTGAAGAAAACGAAAGATTTACTGTTTATACAAAAGGGGCAATTGGTAATCTTATCAAAATTTCAACACGGGTTTTAGAAAAAGGGAAGGTAATTCAGATTACTGGAGAACACAAAAAAAGATACCTTGCCGCAGCAGATAAAATGTCGTACAACGCACTCCGTACCCTTGGGGTAGCTTATAAACCGGTTGATTCCATTATTGAAGGCGCTGAAATGGAGAAAGACCTGATTTTAGTTGGGCTTGTTGGAATGATTGACCCTCCCCGGCATGAAGTGAAAGAATCCATTCAAAAAGCAAAACTTGCAGGCATTACTACCATCATGATTACCGGCGACCATAAAAATACCGCATTCGCCATTGGCCGCGAACTAGGAATGGTTGACTCAATTAGTCAGGCCATCACGGGCGAGGAACTGGATGCCTTTTCGGATGAAGAACTCGCTGAAAAGATTGTAGAGTATCTTGTATTTGCACGCGTTTCTCCCGAACACAAAGTAAAAATTGTTCATGCGCTCAAGTCGCATGGCAATATTGTTTCCATGACTGGCGACGGGGTAAACGACGCCCCCTCGCTAAATGCTGCCGATATTGGTGTGGCAATGGGAATAACTGGTACCGATGTTGCCAAAGGAGCATCTGATATGATTCTGATGGACGACAATTTCGCAACCATTGTTTCAGCTATCGAACAGGGCAGAAATATTTACAGTAACATAAAAAAGGCCGTTATCTTTCTACTTACCTGCAATTTGGGCGAAGTGCTTGCCCTGTTTATTACGCTGCTGATAGGTTTGGAAGCCCCGTTAATTGCTACGCAGTTGCTGTGGATCAACCTCATTACCGATTCTTTTCCAGCCATTGCATTAGGCATGGATCCCGGAAATCCGGACGTTATGAAAGAAAAACCACGCAATGCAAAAGAGAGTTTCTTTGCAGGAGGCGCAGGATTTCATCTTATTCTTGGCGGTATATTAATTGGAGCGTTAACAATCGCGGCTTTCTGGTTTGGTTATTACGAACATGGATACAGCCCGTTTGACCATACAGCACCAGAAAATACGGTTGAATATGCCCGCACGATGGCATTTATGGTACTGGTGATGTGCCAGTTGTTTTTCTCACTTTCTGTCAGAAACAGTTCAAAATCAATTTTTCAGATTGGAGTATTCTCCAATAAATACCTGGTTGGAGCAATTGTTTTGGGCGTACTGTTACAATTGATCGTAATCGGTGTTCCGTTCATGCAAAGGGCATTTCATTTGCAAATGCTTGATTTGGGAGGTTGGCTAATTGCAATTTCCTTAGGGTTGGTTCCGCTGCTGGTTAACGAGATTGTCAAAATATTTATTCGGGTACGGATAAAACGTGCAAATTTGGGGGCCAACACGACTAAGATGCAGTAAAAAAAGCGATTTTAAGTATCCAATATGCTTTTGAATTTGAAGTGTCAATTTCCCTATTTTAACTTGTCTCAAATCAGCTTCTCTTCAATCGCCATTTTAACCAAAACGGCTGTGTTTCTGGCGTTTAGCTTAAACAACAGGTTTTTGCGGTAACTGTTAATGGTTTCGACGCCCAGAAAAAGTTCCGAGGCAATTTCATGATTTGTATAACCTTTTACAATCAGCCGGAGCAATTCGGTTTCGCGGGGGGTCAGAAAAACATGGCGGTACGAATCGCGTTTCATAAATAAATCGATTTCGTGGCAGAGAAAAATATCGCCGCCAGCAACCACTTTTATTCCTTCAATGATTTCTTCGGGCATAGCATTTTTAAGCAAATACCCTTTTGCACCATTTTCGAGCATTTTCCTGACAATGGTGTATTCGCCAAAACTGGTTAAAGCAATAATGTTGATTTCTGGATAGCGTTGGTGAATTTCTTTGCAGAGGTCAATTCCACTGTAATCGGGTAAATTAATATCGAGCAGAAGCACCTCGGGCTGCTCAAAAGCCAGAGAATACAAACATTCTTTACCGTCTTTCGCGCTAAAAGGAACCTCCAGAATTCCCGATTCGGTAATCATTTTTTTCAGTCCCTCCAGAAACAGGGGATGATCGTCAACCAATCCTACTTTGATCATTTGTGTAATTCTAAAAGTAAAAATTTACCTGAACTTCAGTGCCCTTACCCGGAAAAGACGATAACTCAAGCTGCCCGCCAAGCGATTCAACCCTTGAGCGAATGCTTCTGAATCCTGTGGTTTTTTCAGACTGGAGAGTCGTTGTATCAAATCCGGCACCATTATCCTGTACCACAAGATTAACCCTATTTTTTTCCTGAATTAGCTGAACATTAATTTGATCGGCACCGGAATGTTTGATGGCGTTATTTACCAGTTCCTGTGCAACACGGAAAATGGCGACTTCAAATTTTTCGTCAATGCGTCCCTCATCTCCAAAGAAATGAAGGTTGACATGATCAATCGTTCTGCAAAAGTCGGTAAGAGCAGCCTTCAGACCATAGCGCATGAGCGATTCAGGCATCAGGTTATGGGCCACGCGACGCAATTCGCGGATGGAGCCGTCGAGCATTTCGAGGGCATTATGGAAAGCCGGCACATCCGATTCGGGTAAAATGGCGTTTCCTTTCATATTAATTAAATTTAGTTTTACTACTGAAAGCATCCCTCCAAGTCCATCGTGCAAATCACGGGCAAGTCTTTTTCGCTCCGCACTTTCGCCCTCGAGCAAGGCTTGTGACGCTGTAAGCTGTTTTTCTTTTTCGAATTCGCTGATTTGCTGTGCCTTTAATTCGGCATCTTTTTCAACAAGAAGATGTTTGCGTTTTTGATTCCGGAAATAAAAGAAACCCAAAATGATTATAAAAATCGACACAACAAGCATTCCGATGAAGTAAATCTTTTGTAGTTTCTTATCTTTTTCGAGAATGTTTATTTGCGACTGTTTTTTAGCTGACTCGTATTTTAGTTCAAGTTCCTGAGTTGCCCGAAAAATTCTCTCATTCATAATGATGTTGCTCACTGAATCGCTTTGCTGGGTATAATGGTGATACTGGTGGTAATCGTTTCGGGACAGATACACTTCAGCAAGCGACGATAAACATTCTTTTTCTTCTGTCAGAAAATGATTCTTTTTTGCAATAGTCAAAGCCTGCAGGAGTAACTCTTCAGCCAAATCAAATCTTTTATTGTATAACTCATAGTAAGAGAGTCCTCGTTTCGACATGCAAATACCCTTCTGATCGTCGATACGAATCTGAACAGGTAATACTTCTGTGTAGTAATCTCTTGCTTTTTCGTAATCCATTATATGGTAATAATGATCGGCAAGACTCACTAAAACGCTGCTTTCCAAATAAAGATTCTGATTATGCTTTGCTATTCGGAGAGCTTCGATATAGCCATCGATTGCTTTCTGTGTTTTTGGTGGTTTTGCCTTGGCGTAACTAATCGACAAATTCATTAGTATAATGCCTCTGCTGTTGCTTTCAGGTTGGTCAGAACTCAAGACAAGAGCTTTTTCACCATAAAAAATTGCCTTATCGTACTGCTCCATATTTTGATAGATTATTTGCATAACATCGTACAGCAGAGACAGATAAGCTTTGTTATTTAGCTTTTCAAAATATGGGGTTATTTTAAGATAATAGTCTAAAGCTGTTTCGTATTGTTCCTTGTAATTATAGCAATTGGCAATATTGAACAGACTCTTGGCAATTAGCATTTCATTATTAATAGATTGCGCTGCCTCAAGCGATTGATGATTAATAATTAAAGATGAATCAATTTCGCCCTGCATGTTTAATACTGCTGTGTAGTTAAAAGCATATTTGCAAAACCCCTGTACATAATTAATCCGGGAACTTAATTTTCCGGCATTCCGGTAATACTGTTTTGCAATTTCCGGTTTGTTTGTTTCGTACTGCTCCCCAATATTTAAATAGAGTTTTACCGCATTTGAATCTTGTTTTACAGATGGCAGCAAACTCAGGAGGCTATCCAGATTCATTATGGTCTGGGATTTAATATGGAAGCTTAATAAGCTTAATAAGAATAAAATGGCTAACGACCTCTTCATGGTGAAAGTTGAATTGAATAATCAAAATTATTAAAACCGCAATTACAAAGAAACCCCCTTTTAGGGGTAAAATGAAGTGAATTTAATGGCCTAATTTTGTTTTGAATTGGAACTAAAGTTTCATCAAATTTATAGATAAAAACCATTTAATTAATTTATTCCTTAAACTTTAAATCATTCTCCCATGAAAAAACTTATCTTATTATTAGCATTGTTAATTGGATTTTTATGGCTGCCCGGATCCTTGAATGCTCAAATTGACATAAAAGGGAAAATAAAAAATCAAACCAACAACAGAGCCAATAACAAGGCCGATCAAGGTATTGATAAAGGTTTGGATGTCGTTGAAAACGGTGTAAAAAACGTTTTCAGGAAGAAAGATGCGAACGCAAAACCGACTGAAGCAGGCGACACTCAGGAATCAGAACAGAAAAATCAAAAAGAAGAGAAGGTTGCTAAAACCGGAAACACACAGACTGAGCAACAAAGTCTTCAATCCTACTCGAAATTCGATTTTGTACCAGGCGAAAAGGTGATGTTTTACGATGATTTTAGTCAGGATGCGGTAGGCGATTTCCCTGCATTGTGGAATACCAATGGTTCGGCTGAGGTTGTTACCACTAATTTATTTCCGGGAAATTGGATGCGATTTAATGGAGTAGGTGCAGTTTGGACCGATGCACTTTTAAAACTTCCTGACAATTACACCATCGAATTCGATGTAATTCCGATTAAAGGTGAAGAAGAAGGAATGGCTGGTTATGATTTCCGTATGATTAAAAGCATCAATGCCAAAGCTTACGACCATGGGGCAATTCCGGGTAAAGGTGGATTTTTGTACCATATTGAATACTATGGAGCACCACATTATCAGGCTTATACCAATGATGACGGTGGACAAGAGTTGGGATTAGACGGAATGAAAGATGAAGAAAACCTTTACCAGAAAATCAATCAAAAATATCATATTTCGATTTGGGTACAAAAATCGCGGTTGAGATTATACATGAACGAGACCAAATTATTCGATTTACCAAAAGCATTTCCGGTTACAACAATCAAAATGGACAGAATCCGATTTGAAGAAGGAGCGGTAATGGTTTCAAATATCCGCATCGCGGTTGGGAACCCTGATATGCGTAATAAACTAATGACCGAGGGTAAACTGGTCTCTTATGGGATCTACTTCGATGTTAACAAGGCAAATGT
>JBBRGI010000041.1:0-16758 GCA_038240855.1 Bacteroidales bacterium
TCACCGATCTCCTGGTTCGAAAGTCCTGAACAAATGAGTAACAAGATCTCAATTTCCCGTTCAGATAGTTCATTTTCAGGTTCTTTCGTTTCCTTCACAGATTTATAGCTACGTAACATGCTTTGCATCAATTCCTGCGAAACATAATTTCCACCTGCCATCACTGTGTCGATTGCTGCCTTGACTTCCTGGAGATTGGTGTTCTTCAGTAAGTATCCCTTTGCTCCTGCCTCGGTCATGTGGTCATAATATTCCTCGTCACCATACATCGATAGGGCGATTATTTTCAGGTCTGGTTTTAGTTCGATGGCCTTCTTGGCAGCGTCAATGCCACTGATTTCCGGCATTTCAATGTCAAGGAACACAATGTCGAAATCGTGTTTGACAATTAGCTCCAGGAACTCTTTACCATTAGATGCCTCTCCTGTAACATCGTATCCTGAAAGGGTATCAAGCAACATCTTTAATCCGTTTCGGAACAAGGTATGATCATCGACCAGTAATATATCCATTTAGTTGCGATTTAATTGAATAGGTACTGTTATTAAAGCTTTTGTTCCTTTATCCTTTTCGGAGGTAAAATTGATACTGCCATTGAGCGATTTGATCCGGGTTACCATATTCGGGTAGCCCATTCCGGAGTTTTGTGCAGGCGATAGCTGGTTAACGTCAAATCCTTTGCCGTTATCCTTGTATTTACAACATATCTTTTCAAGGGTCTTTTCGAGCGTTATCGTAATCAGGCTCGCGTCAGCATGTTTGATGGTATTGTTAATGAGTTCGCACAGAACACGATACAAAACCACTTCAGTATTGCTTTCGAACCGTTCGTCATCGAGAGTTGAGGTAAATTTTATCCCGATCGTATCGGAATAATTTATTTTGTTGATAAAGTTTCGCAGGGCTTTACTCAATCCGAAATTATTCAGGATGTGCGGACTCAGATTGTTCGAAATCTCCCGAATACTCTTAATTGCCTCTTCGATTACCATATCGGTATTCCGAAGTATCTTCGTCATCTGATCATCTTTTTCGATTTTGGTAACTGATGAGAGGGACATTTTGATTGTTGATAACAGAGGTCCCAACCCGTCATGAAGATCTTTGGCAAAACGCTTACGTTCAGTTTCTTCAGCCTGGATAATAGCATTCAGAAGATTTTTTTCCATGTCGCGTTTCTCCTGCTCTACCTTTTTCATGTATTTGAAAATTTTCTGTATCAGGAAGACCCCGACCGCGAAAAAGAAGGAAACAGCTACTCCCAGCCACACAAATATTTCACGAAAAGTCTGGGGCATTGAATTGGAAATCGTTGGAAGTAATTCGACGAAGCAGCGTACGGCCATGATGATGAACCCGGCACTGATCAGCATCCATGAAACATTGTATTTGGTAACGCGGGTCAGTTTGATGGAGACACCTGCTGCAAAGACCTGCAAAAGCATAGCCAAAACAAGCGCAAATTGAAGAAGCATGATTGAATTGAATAGGTTATACACTATAAAATTAAAATAATAATCCGAACCGGAACAATTTTTTAGCGTATTGTATCGGGTGGCAGTATAAATGAATTTGCTTCTTCAGGAATAATCACCTTTTCACCCAGAAAGTGAGGTTGCCTTGAGGTAATCATATCGAAAACGACCAGCACCCGGGCTGCCACTTCCCGCAGCCGGACCTTCAGGGCGAGGGAGTTATCTGCAGCATTAAAAGCGATGGCTTCAATTCCCTTGTTTCTGGCGATATAAATAGCTCGTTGATTATGAAATGGTTGAGATACAATTGTGAATTTTTCCTGCCCAAAGACTTCCTTCCCCCTTACCACCGAATCGAGCGTTCGAAAGCCGGCATAATCGAGAATAATTTTTTTATGGGGTATTCCGGCTAAGATAAGATCGTTATACATGGTGATCGGTTCGTTATAATTCCTGTTCCGGTTATCTCCGCTTACAATAATAAAGTCAACTTTATCGTGATTATAGAGCTCAATGGCCGCCTTTATGCGGTTTGTATAATAAAGATTTCTTTTTCCGTTCCAAAGGTACTTACTGGTTCCCAAGACCAGTGCACAATGGTTATGAGGTATAGAGTCGACTGAACTATAGCTGTACCTGCTTCCTATTTTTGTAATCGCAAAATTCACCCATAGGACTGCAATTACAAACAGGAACAAAATGAAAATCCCACTGAGCCAGATTATCTTATACTTTTTCAAAATGATTAATTTACCGTCAGAACTTTAAAGTAAAAACTGTTTCCACATCAGGTTCAGAGTGGGCAGTCAGAGTTCCGCCATGAAGGCGAAGAATTTGTCGTGACAAACTTAATCCAATCCCGGAACCTTTGGGCTTGGTAGTAAAGAATGGAACGAATATTTTATCAAGCACTTCAGGAAGAATACCCTGGCCATTGTCTGTCAACTGGATATTAACTTTACCGTTACCATCTGTAAAGGCCTTTAGTTCAACCTGGGGATGTTCAGTTTTTTCAAGTGCCTGGATCGCGTTTTTGAGCAGGTTGATCAGCACTTGCTCAATAAGCTGCTCATCAGCTGATAATTCCAGGTTCCCGGGAGTTATTGATGTAAAACACTGGATGTTTCGTTGTTGCATCTCCTCCTTCATTAACCCTCTGAGATTGTCGATAAGTTCACGTACCGGAAAGATGGTAAACCGGGGCGTTGGGATGCGTGTAAGATCACGGTATGATTCGACGAAATGAAGTAAGCCGATACTTCTTTTATGGATGGTTTCAATTGCGAGTTCTATTTCTTCGATGGCTTCAGTCTCTCCTTCATCCTGGAAGGCATTGACGTAGGTTGATCTGACATCTTTAATCATGTAATTAAGGGTCTGGGTTATTGAGGCAATAGGGGTAATAGAATTCATGATCTCGTGGGTCAGCACCCTGATCAATTTTTGCCAGCTTTCCATCTCATTTTCTTCCAGTTCATTCTGGATATCCTTTATGGTTGCCATTCTGATCAGCCGGTCAGCCACCTTAAATTCGGTGGCAAAAATTGCAAGTTGAAGAATCACATCGTGTTTAAGGATCTTCACCATAATACTTTCCCCGTTCGATATTGTCATAAGTTTTGAAACAAGTTCGGGTGAAAAACTCTCCAGTTCACTTAAATTTCTGAGACTGGTTATTTTAAAGAGTTTCTTCGTGGAATTATTGATCAATTCCACTGCACCATTATCACGATAACTGATGAGCCCGATTCCGATATGTTCAACAACGGTTTCAAGGTAAAAGTAGTTTTGTTCACGTTCTTCCCGTACTTTTCTAAAATCGTTGATTACCAAGCTAAAAGCTTCTGTCATTCTATCGAATGAATGCCCTAATCCCTTAATCTCAAAAGTCCTGGAAAAATCAGAGTACCTCAGTGACTCGAGGAAATTGGTCAACAGGGTATTTGTTGTCTCAACATAATTAATGAGCATAATTACCTGGTAGATTGCAACGCCAACTGTCAGCAGCATGGTGAAATAATGACTGGTTGTAAACAGTAGCCACATGATTAAAAAAGCATTAGCAACAAGTGCCAGTACCCTTATAATAAGAGATATTCTGAAATTTTTAAAGCCCATATTTTTCCATTCTGCGATAAAGGGAAGTTCGTGTGAGTCCAAGTTCGCTTGCTGCTTTCGAGATGTTTCCCTGGTGCATTTTCATCACTTTAAGAATGATTGTTTTCTCAACTTTATCAAGTTCATAATTTTCCAGGTCCAAATCATCGGAAGTTTTATTTAAGGATCTCATTTGAAGATCAACCGGATTAATCCACTCCGATTCGGTCATAATCACTGCTCTTTCAATCACATGCTGAAGTTCTCTTACATTCCCGGGCCAGGCACCTTCTTCCAATCGTTTCATGGCCTCCCGGGTAAACCCGCGCAGTGGTTTTTTATATTTTTTGGAGTAGATATGGAAGAAATGTACGGCCAGTAACGGAATGTCCCCGTAACGATTGCGAAGCGGAGGCAGATCGATCTCAACGGTATTGATCCGGTATAACAGGTCCTGTCTGAATTTTCCTTCTTCAATCATCTGATGCAAAGGCATATTGGTCGCACAAATCAGTCGGATATCGATCGGGATTGATTTATTCGATCCCACCCGGGTTACTTCGCGACGTTCGAGCATCGTAAGAATTTTTGCTTGCAGAGGCATTGGCAAATTGCCTATCTCATCAAGAAAGAGCGTACCACCTGAGGCAATTTCGAACCGGCCGGGCCGATCAACCTTGGCATCGGTAAATGAGCCTTTGGTATGACCAAAAAGTTCACTCTCAAAAAGTGATTCGCTGATTGAGGTAAGATCGACGCTGCAAAAACATTCATCAGCACGACTTGAATTGTTATGTAAAGCCCTTGCAACCAATTCTTTGCCTGTTCCATTTTCACCCAGTATCAAAACACTCGCATCAGTGGCTGCCACTTTTGAAATAGATGTATACACTTTTTGCATCTCGGCTGAATTGCCAATGAAATCCTTAAATGTACGGTTCATCATGTTGTTAATGGCTTTGGCACGGCTTTTAAGCTGCTCGATCTCTTTTTTCGATTTTCGAAGTCTTAACGCCGAGTTTAATGTAGCCAGCAGCTTTTCATTTTGCCAGGGTTTCAAAATAAAATCGGAGGCTCCCTCTTTTATGGCCCTTACGCTCTTCTCAACATCACCATAAGCGGTGATAAAAAGAACAACCGCGTCGGGATCTATTTCAAGGATTCTTTTAAGCCAGAAAAAACCTTCCTGGCCGCTAATTGCATCCTTTGTAAAGTTCATATCGAGAAGAATGACGTCAAATTCCTCATTTTTAAGCAATTCTGGAATTGACCCTACTACATTTGCAGTTATAATTTTTTCAACATGCGGTTTGAGGAGTAATCTCAGAGAGAACAGTATATCCTCATTGTCATCAACCGCAAGAATTTTTCCAAACTTTTCCATTATGAACAGGTTTTTTTTAGCCTTATTTTCAAACTCCTTTACAAACTCTGTGCCACAAAGTTTCGTTTTCAGACAATCCTGCTTTACAGGTGCTTATAAGATTGTTAATCAGAATTGTAACGGTATTAAACATTTTAATAATACTTTCAATAACTTTAATTTTAAAAAGTAAATGTACGAAAACGTTCAATAAATGTACGAATTCGGACGATTAATTTTTTAAAGAAATACTCAATAATCTATAAATTAGTTGTTTATACAGTGGTACGATTTATGTTTTATTTAAGGATTTAAATAATAAGCTAATTTTCCTATATTAGAGCCGGAGTTTGATTCTTTAATGATTTTATACAGCCTATAATTAACACTGCAATTAACAAACAGACGATGATTGAACTATTTGATATATGTAAGGTTTTCAGGAGCAAGGAAGTTGAGACAAAGGCGCTGAGCAATATTAACCTTTCTGTCTCGGATGGAGAATTTGTAAGCATAATGGGCCCTTCGGGGTGCGGTAAAACATCATTGCTTAATATTATTGGTTTAATCGATACACCGAGTTCCGGAACGTATTTACTGGATGGCAAACTGGTTTCCGATATTTCGGAAAGAAACCGGACAGAAATCAGGAAAAATAATTTTGCTTTTGTTTTCCAGAGTTTTAATTTAATTGAGGACCTTACTGCCTGGGAAAATATTGAATTGCCACTTTTTTATCAAAAGGTCCCGCGGGCAGAAAGGGCACAACGTGTTGATCAGATTCTGGAAAGGTTTAACCTGAAACATCGTTCAGGCTATTTTCCCAATGAACTTTCAGGGGGACAACAGCAGCGAATAGCTGTGGCACGGGCTGTAGTAGCCAGACCACGGATAATCCTTGCAGATGAACCGACCGGAAACCTTGATTCAACACAGGGTGAAGATATCATTCAACAGCTCATTAAACTGAATGAAGAGGGAACAACCATTATTATGGTTACTCATTCATTGATGCAGGCTCAGCGTTCACATCGGATTATACATCTGTTTGATGGACATGTTGTAACCGAAAGCTATTCTCGCGCGAATGCAAATCTATAGTCGCGTTGATAAAGGATAACACCGCATATGCGGAAACAAAAACTAAAGGATGAATAATTATCTGAAACTGGCAATCCGAAATCTTCTGCGAAGCAAAGAATATTTCTTTATCAATGTTTTTGGTCTTGCAGTGGGAATGGCGTGTGCAATAATGGTATTGTTGTATATATGGGAACAGTCTGAATATGATCATTTTCATCCGTCCTCCGACAGGCTTTACAGGGTTTATCTCGATTCGAAATTCGGGGGTCTTGAAAGCAAAGTTGCGCTTACTTCACCCAAATTTGCATTTGATTTAAAATCCTATGTACCCGAAATCGAACAGGCATGCCGTATCTTTCGGAACGATCGGGACATTCCTACCGTTGCTCCCGTTTCAACAATTCTTGACAGTCGTACGCTTCTGTACGTCGATTCTACCTTTTTCGATATCTTCGGTTTTAAATTGCTTGAGGGAGATCCGTTAACCTGTTTAAATAAACCACGATCAATTGTATTATCCCGTTCACTTGCCAATGAGCTATTTCCCGATGGGGCTATGGGTAAAATACTAACTGTCGAAAATGAGAAAAAGTCGATATGGGCAGAAGTTGAAAAAGATTCTTTACTGGTTAAATGGACTGTTACCGGTATTGTCGATGACTGTCCTTCGGCTACCCATATTAAATACACCTCACTTGTTTCCATCTCTTCGGTTTTGTTACCGCATCCTGACTGGAATACGCACTACCTGTATACGTTTTATCGTTTCAAAGAAGGTACCGATATGAGTGAACCTGCCTCGTCACCCTTTCTTGAATTGACCGCTATAGAGGAGAAACTTCTGAAAGGATTCTTTAAAGAAGCGGGTGAGGAGATTGAAAAATCAATGGGAATGACCCTCGAAGAGATGAAGGAAAAAAATGATCAATATTTTGTATTCCGATTGCAAAAGGTTTCTGATATTCATCTTTTTTCTCATTTGAAGTATGAATTTTCGCAAAATGTTAATATTCAGACTCTTCTGATTATTGCCGGCACATCACTTCTGATAATTCTGATTGCCTGCATTAATTATGCCAACCTTTCGACTGCCCGGTTGGCGGGTAGGGTGCGTGAAATCGGAATCCGCAAAATTCTGGGATCTCAAAGACGGGAATTATCCTGGCAATTACTGGCCGAATCGATTACCATTAGTTTTATATCCCTCTTTTTTGCACTTGTTCTGGTTGAGCTAATCTATCCAAACACAATATTGGTTCAGCAAAATCCGAAAATTAATATCCAGATGCTTTTGTTTAAACTGTCACCTGTGATATTTGCTGTTACATTTTTTACCGGGGTAATCGCGGGTATTTATCCTGCATTTTACATTATACGTTTTAGTCCTGCTGCAATATTGAGGCAACAAAAGCAATTTAGTTCCGGGGGTAAAGGGCTGCGGGGATTATTGGTCATTCTTCAATTTGTTTTTTCTCTTGTCATAATTTATTCGACATCCACCATCTACCGGCAGTTAAGGTTTGTTCAGCAAAAAGGGGTTGGATTTCAAAAAGAGCGGCTGCTGGTTATTCAGAATGCATTCGGATTGGCTGATAATGGGAATGAATTTTTAAAAAGACTTGGAGAAATAAAAGATATTGAGCGTGTTACATGTTCAAATGCCGTACCCGGGAAAGCCCTTGGCATGCAAAGTTTTCACCTGGGTAAGAATCGTTCAAGTAACCTGCTGATGTATATTATGGAGGTTGATTCGGTGTTTATCAAATCATTTGGAATGACACTTTCCCAGGGAAGTACTGCCAGGACAAAATATAGTTCCAAAGATACAATGGATGTAATTATTAATGAGGAAGCTGTGAAATACCTAAATTTGAAAAACCCCATTGGTTCAACTCTTTTAAAGGAGGATTCTGATAGCACGTCGATCTACCTCAAAATTAAAGGTGTTGTTCGTAATTTCAATTTTGAATCACTTCATACCAAAATTCAGCCCCTTATTCTGCTGCCTCACAGATCGGATGAGCTCAAATTTATAACTGCCAGATTTTCACACCCGGTTAATGAAAAAGAAGCGGCAATGTTGAAGAACTTATGGGAAACGATCTATCCACAAAGCCCGTTTTCCCAGTTTTCAATGAACGAAAGCCTTGGAGAATTTTATAAGGAAGAACATTCAACTGGTCAGGTTGCTGTTGTGTTTTCGTTTTTCGCTATTTTTATTGCCTGCATGGGTCTTTATTCGCTCTTAGCGCTTACCACTGTTTATAGGACAAAGGAAATTGGTATACGCAAAGTCTTGGGCGCAGGAACCCGGGAACTGGTCATTCTTTTATCAAAAGAGATTTTCAGACTTATTACAATTGCAGGAATAATCGCCCTGCCTATTTCCTTTCTCCTCTCGTACTATTGGCTTAACAGGTTTGCCTATCATATTTCCATGAGTCTGACCAACTATTTTCTCGTGTTTATTGCCGTATTCATTGTCGCAGTTTTTACTGTTTACCGTCAGCTTTGGCATACAATTAACTCCGATCCAAGCGATTCCTTACGGTTTGAATAATTATTTGTATTCTTCTTTTAATTATATTAAACCTTGTTCAGAAATCGATGTCAAAGTGGCATTAAGTTCAGAAATATTCACCCGGGAAATCTTCTGAATTTACTGAATAGAAAGTTTGAAGCTTGCACATTGATTTTTAGTGATTAATGTTTTTTAATCCAGGCATCTTCCTGATTAATATCGTTAGTTTGAATTGTTAAATTTATGTGATATTAACGTTACTAAATATCTATAATGAAACAATTAATATGGTTGATACGTTTTGTATCTGAATAAGAAATAGTAAAATAATTCGAAAAATGAAAAAGCAAGTTAATTCTTTAGGCAATGGTTCACCTTATGGTATGATTGCTGTATTTATCTTAAGTCTGATGTTTGGCACCCTGGAAAGCCAGGCAATCAATAAACCATCGGCAACGAAAGTTCCGGTAGCAGAAGAAGTTGATTCTGAGAATAAAATAGAAAACTGGATGAATAGTAACAACTACTGGGGTGGCGCATCTGAAACCGGTGAAATTACAGAAGCAGAGAAAGTGAACACAGTTGAGCAGTGGATGGTTTCAGGTTCGGTATGGGAATTGAATAGTTTTTTTGCTGAAATGCCGGTTGAAGCGTGGATGTCTTCACTATCATACTGGATAGAAGGTGATAATTCTGATAATCAGAATAACTCAACTCAAAAAACCATTTCCCATCGTTTACATGTAAGAAATTGTAACTTCTAATGTAAGTGTTTAATCTTAAACGGTTTCCGAATGCATCAAACCGTTGCGGGTATACTCCCGGAGCGGTATTTTTTGTCTGCAACTTTTACCTCACGGAGGTCCGGTAATTGATGAGCGTTTATTCATCAGGCCATCTAAATGAATTTTCAGGGTATAATTACATTCAATCCCTTTGTAATTACAGATATTTCAATATTTTTACCCATCCGGCATGGTTCCCCATCATAATGTACATAGCCTTCGGAGGTCCTTTCCAGCAGGATATTTTTTGCTCTTTCACTGTGCATAAACGTACTCTTGTTAATGCTTTTAGAAAATAGCCTTATGCCAATTCCAGGAGCTCTGTAAAGGCTGAATGGGGAAAGAATACAAATATCGAGAATCCCGTCACTAATATTGGCGAAGGGAGCTATATAAGCATTGTTACCATATTGTGAACCGTTGGCAAAGGTAATCAGGAAAGCTTCGCGATTAATCACCCGGTCATTATCGATCGTTATCCTGTAATGCTCGGGTTTGTAATTTAAATACTCGCGTAGTGTAGTTTTTACATAATTTGACAGACCCCTGCCTTTACTTTGTGCAAACTTTTCGCCGATTAAGGCATCAAACCCTACCCCACACGTGCAGAAAAATGGGATATTATTGATCAGACCGTAATCAATAGCTTGATATTTAAGGTTGTTGATTAATTTAATGGCTTTTTCGGGTTGCAGGGGAATCTGAAGGTGACGTGCAAGCCCGTTTCCTGAACCAAAAGGGATAATTCCCAGTATGCCATTCGTATTTATTAACGCTTTCGCTATCTCATTTACTGTTCCGTCGCCGCCAACAGCCACAAAAAACCGGAAATCTTCATTAAGTTTCTGCTGTATTATTTCCGGGGCTTCTCCTTTGTACTTTGTAGTGATGATTTCAACGTCAAAAATGGCGGCATCCGTTAATTCACTGATCATCCCGGGCAAATTTTTCTTATGCCGGGTGCCCGATACAGGGTTGATCAGGAACAGAATCTTTTCTTTTATAATGGATTGTGACATAGTTATATCATTCAATATTCAGGGGGCAAAAGTACATTTATGCACGGAACTTAAAAATAAAATGATTGATTTTTCGATTTATGTTCAAGTATTTTTAAAAGCGCCGCATTTCTGCATGGTGTAACCCTCACTCATGCACATTTGCTAAAATAAGCCAAATAATCTGTTTGAATCCCGAAACAGTTTGTCAGAGTGGTGAAAGGATTTTATATTTGCGTTTTCATAAAGAAATTGGTGATTCCGGAGAACAAAATGAACTGGCAAAAAAGGCCACAAAAATTGTATCTTAATTATTATCTGAACTTCTTTTTATCTCCATCTATGAGAATCAAAGATTCAAAATCACGTTTTGGTGGTATTTTACTGTTGTTAATTGTATTTGTTATTACTGCTTTTGTAAGCCGTACGGTTCTTCTTGGGGTATCGGCGGGCGAGGTGAATACCGGAATTTTTAGTTTGCTAAAGGTCTATTTAACAGGTTTTTTCTTCGACATCGTGACCTTTTCCTATTTTATGATTCCATTCGTGCTTTTTCTGATGTTTGTGCCGGACAGGTTTTTTAATTCCCGATTTCATAAATATTTTGCTTATTCAGCCTATTTTATAGCGTTTGCCATCATTTTGTTTAACGGATTCTCGGAGTATTTTTTCTGGGAAGAATTTGGCGTACGGTATAATTTTATTGCCGTCGATTACCTGGTTTATACCACAGAAGTGCTCGCAAATATTTGGGAATCGTATCCGATACCTCTGATAATTAGTCTGATATTAGTGGTTGATGCAGCCATTGTTTATGTGATTGTTAAAAGAAGATTACTCGAAAAGTCATTGGCGGGAAAGAGTAGTCTTCGGTCAAGGATGATCATCGGGGCAGGCTTGCTTGCACTGCCTCTGATTTCATTTCTGGTTGTTAAACAGAGCTGGAGCGAAACGAGCAGGAACCGTTACAATAATGAACTCTCAAAAAATGGAATTAATTCACTTTTCGCAGCATTTCTGAATAATGAACTCGATTACGAAACGTTTTATATTACACATAACAACGATCAGAATTTTAGGGAGTTGAGATCATTTATCGGACACGGCGACAGTAACTTTGTGAGCAATGATCTGACAAATATCACCCGCATGGTGACCAGTGAAGGTGAAGAGAAGAAGTACAATGTATTATTTATTACAGTTGAAAGTCTAAGCGGTGAATTCATGGGATACCTTGGAAGCAGGAAAGGAAAAATCACCCCGAACCTTGATTCGCTTGTTGATAAATCGTTGCTCTTCACAAATTTCTATGCTGTTGGAACACGCACCATCTGGGGACTTGAGGCCGTTGCTCTTTCCGCTCCACCGAAACCCGGGCAAAGCGTTATAAAGAGGCCTCATAGTGAAAATATGTTCTCAATGGGCCAACTTTTTAAGGAAAGAGGGTACGATTTAAAATTTATCTACGGCGGTTACGGGTATTTTGACAATATGAATTATTTTTTCGAAAATAATGGTTATTCCATCGTTGATCGTACAGCCATACCGGATGACGAGGTTACTTTCTCCAACGCGTGGGGTGTTTGTGACCAGGATTTATTTAATAGGGTGCTTAAGGAAGCTGATCTTTCCTATGCTGCCGGCAAGCCATTCCTTAATCTTGCAATGACCACCTCTAATCACCGGCCATTTACCTATCCTGAAGGCCTGATCGATATCCCTTCGGGGAAAAATCGGGAGGGAGCTGTGAAGTATTGTGATTTTGCAATCGGGGAATTTATCCGGAAAGCAAGTGAAAAACCGTGGTTCAGTAACACCCTGATTGTCATTATGGCCGATCATTGTGCAGGAAGTGCAGGTAAAACAGAGTTGCCATTTATGGAATATCAGATACCGCTGATCATTTATAATCCTGCATTGATTCAACCGGAACGGAATGATTATTTGTCGGGGCAGATTGATGTAGCGCCAACTTTATTTGGTCTGTTAAACTGGAATTACGAAAGTAAATTTTTCGGACAGGATATTCTGAAAATGAAACCCGATGACCAAAGAGCCTTTATCGCCAACTATCAGAAATTAGGTTACATTAAAAACAACGTGTTGACAATTCTTAGTCCACAGCAAAAAGTAACTTCTTATAAAATTGATCGGTCTGAAGGTACAACTGAACCCCGGGCGATTGATAATGAATTGCTTAATCAGGCTGTAACTTACTATCAATCTGCCAGTTTTGTTCAGAAGAACAAGCTGAATAAATGGGAGAAGAAATGATCACAAAAAACATGTGGCGAAAATTAAAAATCCTGTTTTTTATATTGGTGCTTCAATGTTTTTCAATAAACCTGATTGCTGACGAAATATTCAAAGGAACTGACACCTTGGTTTTTAAATCACATAAGGATACTGTTCGTTTGACAAAAGCCCAGGTATACAACTTTAATTCGTCCGAATCATTACTTTTTTATAAACCTCGTCCATTTGAATTTGTAACGAACGTTCCTTCCGACCTGGCAAAATTCGGGAAAGCGGTGGTTGCAAAAAAAAACCTGCCCAAACTTGGACTGATTATCGGCACAACTGCTGCCCTGGTAGCATTCGACCAGCCTCTTTTGGATGCGGCACAGCAATTCGGGCGGTTTATCCATCTTGATCCTGATCGGAAATTTAAACGTGCCATCTCCTTCAATATCGGCAATTTCGCGGTTCCTGTGCTTGATTTACCACAGAATCTGAATTCCATTTTCTATTTTATCGGCGAAGGTTGGCCCAGCATACTCGTTGCCGGAAGTTTTTACAGTTACGGTATTTTCACGAATGATTACAGGGCAAGGCAGACCTCGTCACAACTTGCCGAAATGTTTTTTTCTTTGGCCATTACCGCTCAGGTGTTGAAACGAATGTCTGGTCGTCAAAGTCCTTTCAACGCTACCAAAAGAGGAGGAGAGTGGCATCCTTTTACAAACCTGGCAACTTACCAGGACGATGTTTCCAATTACGATGCCTTTCCATCAGGGCATTTGGCAACGATAATGGCCACTGTCACCATTTTGTCAGGCAATTATCCTTCGAATAAATTTATTAAGCCTGTTGGGTATTCCCTGATGGGATTACTGGGGTATGCGATGATGAACAATGGGGTTCATTGGATGGGCGACTATCCGGTTGCCATAGCGATTGGTTATACGTGTGGAAAAATAGCGTTGAGCCGCGGTCAGAAAACGATACGAAAAAAATCAACTGTAGCAGGTACTAAATCGTCGTTGATGCCCTTATTTTTCGGAAATAATGGATATGGTTTAAGTTATCGGCTCACGTTTTAGTCCCCGACAGGCCTCCCGGATTATCTGTTTGTTTTATTTCAGGACATACATTTCAGACTATTTCAGTCACATTCAAAATAGATGACCGACAATTTTTCCAATTCTTGAAACGTATGTTAAAATATCGAATCCTTTTATGTGATTTTTGTAATAAATCCTGATTGAAATGCGGAAATTTGTGTAAAATCTGCTATTTTGCAGAAAATAGTATTCCTATGGCCAACTTAAAGATTCCCTATTTACCCGAAATGTATCCGGAAAAGTCATCAATCATCAATGAACGATTGCTGGCATCGGGGGCAATGATTAATATTGCTGAGATTAATTGGAAAGATTTTCCGTATAAACCTGAAATAATGGTTTATACAGGTTATTGTGATCAGCGGCTATGGCTTCATTTTGTGGTCCGCAACGATTTTGTAAGAGCTGTTTGCCGCAATGACCAGGAACCTGTATGGCAGGATTCATGTGTAGAGTTTTTTATCAGACAGGGTGATTTTTACCGTAATTTTGAGTTCAATAGCCTCGGTGTATGTTTATCGGCCTACGGACCTGACCGTAATACGAGGAAAAGTCTTGACAACGGGAATATGGCTCAGATTCTGCGATTCCCCTCATTAAATGCCGAAAACCTTCCGAATGAAAGTGTTCCCAGTGACTGGGCACTGACTGTTGGTCTGCCACTTAATTTATTGGGTTTGGAGGCGGGGAGTCATTTTTTGGCAAATTTTTATAAATGTGGCGACGAAAGTAAATTACCGCATTATGTGAGTTGGTCGGTCATTCACACTTCAGTTCCCGACTTTCACCAGCCGGAGTATTTCGCTCCTGTTGAATTGGTCAAAGACTAAAATCATGGACCGGATTATGAGTGCCAATTGTCTGTGCTGCAAAAACCCATCCCTGATCGGTCGGTCCGCATGGGATATTTAAAAATTTTATCGTGGATCGAATACTCAATGAAAAAATACAAAATGCCTATAATGCATTAATATTTCAGTGTTCCAAAAATTTGCCCGGGCATGATCTGCCAGTTATCGATACGGCTTTCAATTTTGCTGCTGAATCAATCGGCAATTCGATGTGGCGTGATGGGGAATATATTTTAAATCACTCAATCGCGGTAGCCAAAATTGCCGTTGTTGAACTGGGATTATCAACCGATGCCCTTATCGCGTCATTGCTACACAATGTCTATGGTCCTAAAAAATTGGAGTTTTCGTATGAGGAGGTTGAAAAACAATTCGGGCCAAATGTCTCCGGGCTCCTTGACGGTATCCTAAAAATAAAAGCATTAAATACCGAAAATCTTGCTTATCAGAGTGAGAATTTCAGAAGACTACTGCTGGCTCTTTCTGGCGATGTCAAGGTCATCCTGATAAAAATAGCTGATCAGATTCAGGATATGAGAACCCTGGATAAACTGCCGCCCAACATTCAAAAACGGTATTCGATTGATACCTGGCATTTGTATGCCCCGCTTGCACATCGGTTAGGCCTATATAAGGTAAATTCAGAATTGCTTGATCTTGCGCTCAAATATCTTCATCCCGAAGATTATACTTCGATTTTGGAACAGCTTAAGGAGACAGCCGTTGAACGGGCAAGTTTTGTTTCTGCATTTGTTACACCCATTGAGAAGAAACTCCAAAGCAGGGGATTTGATTTTGACATGAAAGCCAGAACAAAATCAATCTACTCGATATGGAACAAAATGCAAAAGCAAAAGGTAGATTTTCATGAGGTGTATGATCTTTTCGCTATCCGTATTATACTGAACGCCGAACCTGAAAATGAGAAAGCTACCTGCTGGCAGGTATTTTCGGTGGTTACCGAAGAGTACCTCTCTAATCCTGACAGACTCCGGGATTGGATAACCTATCCGAAATCAAATGGTTATGAATCATTGCACACCACTGTTCTGGGGCCTGGTAACCGCTGGGTGGAGGTTCAGATCCGTACCCACCGTATGGATGATATTGCTGAGAACGGGCTTGCAGCTCATTGGAGATACAAAGGGGGAAAAGGCGGTGGCGAGATCGATAAATGGCTGAAGAATGTAAGAGAAATTCTTGAGAATCCGCAGCTAAATACGGTCGACTTCATCGACGATTTTAAAGTAAACATTTATGAAGATGAGATTTTCGTCTTTACTCCCAAAGGTGATCTGATTAAACTCAGGGCCGGGGCAACACTACTTGACTTTGCTTACGAGATTCATTCCAGGATTGGTGATAAATGCGTCGGGGGAAAAGTCAATAGTAAACTCGTAACACTCAAATACCAGCTCAAAAACGGCGATCAGATTGCTGTAGAAACGTCAAATAACCAGAAACCCAAGCTCGACTGGCTCGATTTCGTTGTTACTACCAAGGCGAAAACACGTATTAAGTCCAGCTTAAACGAGGAGCACAAACGGGAGGCAGAAAACGGCAAGGAAATTTTGAGACGCAAATTCAAAAACTGGAAAATTGAATTAAATGATCTGATAATTAGAGACTTATTAAAATATTATAAGCTAAAATTAGCTGCCGATCTTTATTACAATATATCTGTCGGAAAGATCGATACACTTGATATCAAAGAGCAGGTCGTTGGGAAACGAGATGAATCTCAACACGAAAAACTCAGGGAATTACTTCCTGCCCAGGACGTAAAAGAATTGTCGTTTGACAACAATGATGACTACCTGGTCATTGATAATAACCTAAGTGATGTAAACTATAAACTGGCCGTATGTTGTAATCCAATCTTCGGAGATGAAATTTTTGGATTTGTGACAATTCTGGAGGGGATAAAAATACATCGTGTTACATGTCCGAATGCCAAACAATTATTTGAACGATATCCATACCGGCTGATCAAGGTTAAATGGCGGACAACAGGTAAAAAGAGTTCATTCCAGGCCTCGATGCATATTTCGGGTTCTGACAGGAGTGGTATTGTAACCGATATTTCACGAATCATTGCCAAGGAGGTAGGCATCAAAATGCGGTCAATCGCGATCAATTCTGAAGACAAATCTTTCAACGGTACGTTAAGGGTTTTTGTCAATGATCTTGAACACCTTGACTTCCTGATGCAAAAACTGAAGAACATTAAGGGTGTTCATT
>JBBRGI010000042.1:0-16696 GCA_038240855.1 Bacteroidales bacterium
CTGACCAAAGTGGTTTTTCAGCCACGCAACCCGGATCATTATTTTGTTCCCAGGATCTTGGAGGGAAAATTGACGCTGTATTATTTTATCGAAAAGAAACTGGTCATGGATGGTATTGAACAGGTTGAGGCTGAAAAAGCACGTTACCTGGTTCGCTATAGTGAGGAGTGGTATCCTGTCACGAAGGAATATTTCAATGTCAGTTGCAGAAAGATCTTTACAGTTTTGAAACGGGAGGGATTTGGAACTCAAATTAAAGCTTTAGTCAGGGAATTTGATGCTGAAAAATATCAATATGAAGATACTCCCGCCCTGATCAACAAATGTAATCAACTCATAACACCTGTTCAAAATTAAATGCATTAGAAATTTCCAATGAAAATATTACAACGGGTTTTTTCTGTTTTATTTGCAGTCATGATTATCGGCCAGGTTTCGGCGCAAAACTACGATAATGACATCATTAACCGGCTTGGCTTTTATTCTGTAAAGCAATGCCGGATGTCTATTGAGCAGCTCAAGAAAGATTTTCCCTCTGCCTACACACCAGCCAAAGATTGGGAAAAGACTCTTGATGCACTGGAGACGAACGGTGCCGCTATAATTAGCCGGATCAAATCGGGTGATCAGCAGGCAGTGAAGGAAGCAGAAAAGTTACTTGTATTAATTGATGGAATTTTTAACGAAAACCCGCTGATTAAGGGGAAGAGAATTGCCGGCGTACGGCGCGAACTGGGCGATAAAGCCAGGAATGCCACTGGTGGTACCCTGGGAGTTGGCCCCTCGAATTACCAGAATAATTCAGAGCTGGCCAGGCATGGGTGGACCAACCAGTTCGTTACGATCGTAGTCGATGGCAGTAAAAAGGAGCAGAAAACGCTTTACACGCCATCTGCCGATGTGCTTTTTTCAGATCCGGAACCGAACTCCGACGGGGAACGGGTCCTTTTCTCGTCAATTGGTACAAATGACCGATGGCACTTGTTTGAACTCGACGTAAAAACAGGGAAGTCTACCCAGGTAACCCCTGAAGCCTATAAAGATTTCGATAGCTTCGATGGTTGTTATACACCCGACGGGCATTATATTTTCTGTTCAACCGGTACTTTCTTAGGATTGCCCTGTACCGATGGAGGAAATAAAATGTCAGGTCTCTTTATGTATGATCCAAAGAGCAGTAAGACGAGGCAGTTGACCTTCGACCAGGACAGCAACTGGGGTCCCACGGTGATGAACAACGGTCAAATACTCTATCAGCGTTGGGAATATGCCGACCTTCCCCATTCCAATTCCCGGTTAATGTTTACCATGAATCCTGACGGAACTACACAACGTGCCTACTACGGATCAAACTCTTATTTCCCGACGGCTTTCTTTAATGCACGCCCGATACCGAACCATAATAGTGCAATCATTGGTACTGCCGGGGGGCATCACAGCATTGCCCGTGCTGGCAGGCTTTTGATTATCGATCCAATGGTAGGTGAAAGGGAAGCCGAAGGGGTCACCGCTGAGATTCCTCATTATGGCCTTAAGGTCGAAGCAATCGTCAGAGACCGCTTGCCTGATGGTATATTCCCGCAATTTTTACAACCTTACCCGCTGAGTGATAAATATTTTCTTGTTTCAATGAGGGCCACCGAAAAATCGCTTTGGGGTTTGTATCTTGTTGATATATTCGATAATATAACGCTACTTGCCGAAGAAGAGCATTGTGCTTTTATTGAACCGGTATTGCTTGAAAAACAGAAATCGCCACCAATTATTCCTGATCGCGTGGATCTTAATAGTGATAAGGCAAATGTCTTCATCCAGGATGTTTACATGGGCGGCGGCCTGAAAGGTATTCCTCGCGGTACCGTAAAACGTTTGCGGGTAGGAACTTATAGCTTCAGTCCGCTGGGACAGGGTGGACTTTTGGGCACAGTCGGAATGGATGGTCCCTGGGATGTCAAACGGATTATGGGGACTGTTGATGTTGAAACTGACGGTTCTGCCATGTTCACGATACCTGCCAATACCCCCGTTTTCGTGCAGCCGCTTGACAGCGAAGGTAAAGCGCTCCAGGTTATGCGTAGCTGGTTCACGGGGATGCCCGGCGAGACGGTCTCCTGTATCGGTTGCCATGAGTCGCGCAATAGTATTCCTGTACCAAAACCAAGCATGGCATCGAGGAAAAAACCACAGGTCATCAAAGAATGGTATGGCAAGGAACGCGGCTTCAGCTATCGGCATGAGGTTCAACCAGTTTTGGATAAATACTGTGTCTCATGCCATGATGGTTCTAAACCGGATCGCCCTTATCTGAAAGGGGATAAAATGATACCAGACTATTCATCACAGATTTCCGGTAGTGCTGGCAGGAACAATGGAGGCGGATCTTTCACCCAATCGTACGCAAATCTTCACCGCTTTGTCCGACGTCCAGGCATTGAGAGCGATATCAATATGCTCGTTCCGATGGATGTTCATGCCGACCAGACAGAGTTGATGCAGATCATCACTAAGGGTCACCATAACGTGGTTTTAGACAAAGTGGCGATCGAAAAACTTTCGTGCTGGATAGACTATAATGCACCCTTCCATGGACGTCGCTCCGATATTCCGGGTTATTCAAGAACAGAACAGGGCATTGTGCTCCGTGAAAAATACCGTGAGATGTTCGGAGCTCCGAAGACCGATTTTGAAACACTCCCTGATATCCCTAAAGATATTACCCCTGTAATGCTTCATCTGCGTGAGTCAGAAAAAGGAGAAACCTCGCTTCCCGGCTGGCCTTTACAGAATGCAACCAATGCCCAGTTAGCGTTGGGATATTTCCAGATGACCATACCCGTGGCTGACGGAATTAACCTGGAAATGGTTAAAGTGCCTGCCGGACAGTTTATTATGGGGAGCGGGCGGAACCCGGATGAAATGCCAAAAACTAAAGTGAAAATTGAAAAGAGCTTTTGGATAGGCCGGTTCGAAATCACCAATAAACAGTTTCGTGCCTTTGACGCAGCACACGATAGTCGCGACGAATACCGGCACGGCTACCAGTTTGGGCGAAAGGGTTACTCAATGAATCATCCCGACCAGCCTGCAGTTCGTATTTCATGGCAGCAAACCATCGGTTTCTGTAAATGGCTGTCTGAAAAGACAGGTAAGAATTTTACGCTTCCGACCGAAGCCCAGTGGGAATGGGCAAGCCGGGCTGGTAGTGCAGATGAATACTGGTTTGGAAAATCAGGGTCTGATTATTCCAAATATGCAAACCTGGGCGATATTACCCTAAAGGAATTTGCAGCATGTACGGCCTACAAGAATTACGAAAGTGTGCGCATTATTGACAACGCCAACAAATATGACGATTGGGTGCCGCGTGATACGGTTTTCAACGACGGAGGTTTTATTTCAGAACAAGTCGGGAGATATCGGCATAGTCCATGGGAATTATTTGATATGCAGGGCAATGTATGGGAATGGACACTCTCGAAATATAAGCCATACCCTTATAATGATGCCGACGGGAGAAATGAAACGACCAAAGATGAAGTGTCACAACGGATAGTGCGTGGCGGTTCATGGTACGACCGTCCTTTTCGTGCAACCTCTTCCTACCGGTTATCTTACCGTGATTACCAGAAGGTCTTCAATGTCGGATTCCGCGTGGTGATGGTTGAAGATTAAATTTGAACATCTCTCCCTTAGAAAAACTACTCTTTATATACCACCATCCTTACAGACATGGCTTCCGATTCGAAATATCGCACCTTGTTGTTACTTGAAAAAATAGCTTTCGATACCTTTTATACCGATTTTAAAGTCATTCTCTAAATTTAATGAAAAAAAATTATCTCCTTATTGCAGTTCCTGTAATCATCATTCTCGGATTTTTAATTTTTAAAGGGCTATCCGGCAGATCAGAAAAGGAAAACCTCACGGTCATTTATCCCTTTAACGGAACCGTTTTCCCTAAAGATATGGCACCACCGGCTTTTGCATGGAATGATGATACCACCAGGATAAAGAAATGGAAGATCACTCTCCGGACAAACAAATCGGTCATCACCGATAATTTTGAAGTGACTCAGAAATTCTGGAAACCTTCTGTAAAAGAGTGGAATTCCATTCTTGCTGCAGGCGCCGGAATAAATTATTCGGTTATAATTCAGGGCGTAGCCTTTGGTTTTACATCACAAGCTGAAATAACTTTCTCCATTTCAAACGATCCGGTAGACGCTTCCATTTTTTTTCGAAGTGTGCCTCTCCCCTTTAGATTTGCCCGCGAGAATATGAAGAAAATAAAATGGTACATGGGGGATGTAAGCAACGATTCAAAACCACATGCTGTGTTACAGAATATGCCGGTTTGTGCCAATTGTCACTCATTTTCGAAAGATGGAAAAACAATCGGAATGGACGTGGATGCAATTGACGATAAAGGAGCGTATGCCTTAAGTACATTCGCCGAGAGCACCAAATTCGCAAGTGACAGCATCAAGTCATGGAGCAATTTTCAAATGGGGAAATTCACCTATGGGCTTTTATCACAAGTATCACCTGATGGCCGTTACGTAGTTAGTACCCTGCATGACTGCGAAATATTTGTGGATCGCAAGGATCTCGAATATTCCCAACTATTTTTCCCGTTCAAAGGCATTTTGGTGGTTTACGACCGCACGGAAAACCGTTATACAGAATTACCTGGTGCAAATGATTCAATGTTCGTGCAAAGTAATCCGAGCTGGACTCCCGATGGGAAAAATATCCTTTTTACAAGAGCTAAAGCCAAACATTTCAATGAAAGTGGTATTCACAACGGTTCAGTTGCCAAACAGCAGGACAGAGAACGGTATAGTAAATTCGAAAAGAGTTACCTCGATCGTGATTCATTGTTTAAATTCGATATTTACATCCTTCCCTTCAATGACGGAAAAGGCGGAAGAGCAACACCCATAGAAGGTGCTTCTCATAATGGGTTAAGTAATTATTTCCCCAGAATATCACCCGACGGCAAATGGCTGATGTTCTGTCAGGCCGAAAGTTTTATGCTGCTTCAAAAGGACAGCAAACTGGTAATTAAGCCATTGGCAGGAGGTCCGACACGAATTTTAAACAGCAACAGTCAGAACATGAACTCCTGGCATTCATGGTCGCCCAACAGTAAATGGGTCATTTTTTCTTCCAAAATATTCGGACCCTATACCCAACTCCTGCTTACCCATATTAATGACGATGGTTCAGATACACCGCCCGTTTACCTTGAAAATTTTTCATTTGTCAATTATGCCAGTAATATTCCGGAATTTGTAAACACGAACTATAACAAAAACTTAAAAATTGAACCGGTTTTCTTAGCCGGAGATGATTTTCTGATCCGTACGGGCGAAATATTTCAAATTGAAGGAAAGGACCAGGAAGCTTTTCGTACATTTGATGAAGCCGTTAAAAAATTCCCCGGTAACTCAGAAGGATATTATAAACGGGGACGGCTGCTCTTTCAACGCAACCAGTTGGCCGGAGCCTTACAGGATCTGAATAAGGCACTTGAACTAAGCAGGAACATAAATTACTTTGTAACGAGGGGAATTATCAAAATAAAAATGGAGGATAATCCAGCAGCAATAAGAGATTTAAACGATGCTCTCAGAATAGACTCAACAGATAATAATGCCAACGCTTATCTGGGTGTTGCATATGCCCAAACCGACAAACCTGATTTAGCCATTCCTTATCTCAAAAACGCTGTCAGGCTGAATAAGGAGGATTATTACTCATACTATTACCTTGGTCTTTCCTATTTTGAAACAGGCAGTTATAAGGACGCGGAAATTGCATTAAATTCGGGAATTAAATATTGTACGGCTACTTCTTTTTTCCCGTTGATGTATGAAATGCGGGGGAATAGCCGTGCGAAGCTTGGAAATTTAGAAGTTGCAATTGTCGATTTTACTTCCGCGATAGCTTATTCCCCCAATGATCCCTCACCTTATTTCGAAAAGGGAAAAGCATTGCTGGAATTGAGACGTTACCAGGAGGCCAGGAACAGCCTGCAAAAGGCTGAACAATTGGGATCAAAACAGGCATCCTCACTGTTAAGCACGATAAATTAAAGGATTTAATCAATAATTTATTTAATTTTATGAAAATTTTATGATGTTTTTCAAATGCAATTAATCCGTATTCAGATGAAGACCAAAGCTTTGATTATAATGCTCTCGTTCATTCCTTTCTGGCTGTTTTCGGAAGTCAGCGCAAAGGATAACAGGTATTCACGGGGAAAGATATTTCTGCTCAATAATGATACGATTGATGTTTTTATACGATCTGAACCGCTGTTTAACCTACAGAACGGCATTCATTTCCTCGATTCCACAAAAAAGGAACGTTCGCTTCTACCCGCCAATTCGAAAGGATTCTGCCTTATATACGATAATGACTCTATGTATTTTGAGAGCCGGAAAGATCTCAAACTGGTGCTTTTAACTTCAAAGAAGTCGAAAAGCAGCTTTATTCACCGCATCTCAACCGGTAATTTGCCCTTATTCTATTTTATTGAAAAACAGCTTGTTATGGTTGGAATAGACCAGGTATTGTCTGAATTTCCGCGATACATAGTACTTCATGATCAGGAATGGTATTCACTTACTCCCAAATACTTCGTCACCGATTTTAAAAAGCTGATCTCCGCACTGAAAGGAGTGTATAACACTGCAAGGATGCAGGTTCTGCTCCAGGAAGTTGCTGATGAGAAATATAATTTTGAAACCACTCCTGTATTAATTGAAAAACTGAAACAGATTCCTGCAGTCAAATATTAAAGTTTCGATGGGTACATAAGCCCTGACAGGGTTCCAAACCCTGTCAGGGCTAAATCCATAAAAAATGGTGCCACTGAATGGAGCATCTTTTTTAATTCAAATCAAACGCTTATTTTACCTTAATTTTGAATGACCATGCATAACTGCATAAGGTAGGTCTGGCTTTCTGTTTTGGATAATTAATGGTTAAACCATTGGCTGCGTCCCATTTCCAGGTCAGATCGCCCGGAACACCCAGCATTGTAATTTTCGAACCCTCAACAGGTTTTACTG
Organism: Bacteroidales bacterium; assembly: GCA_038240855.1. GTDB lineage: Bacteria > Bacteroidota > Bacteroidia > Bacteroidales > Prolixibacteraceae > JAAFHB01. Next base: position 7,080 of record JBBRGI010000042.1, read on the forward strand.
ATTTCAGTTTAAACTCATCGCCCTGCCATTTGAGGAAAGTGGCATAAACATAATCTCCTTTTGATGTAAACCGGGCATCACCTTCAACCTGGGTTTTCCAAACACCTGTTCCATAGATTGCCTCACCGTTTACCTTCAGCCAATCACCTAATTTGAGTAACGGGTATTGCTCATATTCCGGAATGATACCAGCCGCTGTAGGACCCACATTAATGTCAAAATTACCGTTGCGACTTACCCCGTCAATTACTTTATCAATAAATACTTTCGGGCTCAGGCAATCTTCCATGTCGGTATCCTGATTATAACCGAATGTTTTGGCGATCCCCTGCCAGAACGACCATTTGTGCGTAAGCATTCCTTCGCTTCCTTTATCGTAGCTGTATTCCACATTGTACAAATCGCCGTGCTTGCCCCTCTCTTCTTTTCCAAAACGGTCATTGACAAATACCTCCTGCTTCCGTTTGGCTGCTTCGTTATAGTAGTAAGCCACCACCTCTTTCATTTTCCAGAACGATTCAGGGTGATCCCACTCGCCGTCGAAGTAAAAAAAGTCGGGGTGATACAAGTCGATAAGTTCCTTAATTTGCGGAATCATAAAATCGTCGACATAATTATTCACTTTTTTCAATCCGGCGTAAGGAATCTCTTTTCCCGTGTAGAGTGGATTAAACCACTCATAAAGCGAATAATACAACCCGACCTTTAAGTTTTCTTTCCGTCCCGCTGCGAAAAACTGTCCGAGCAGATCTTTCTTCGGACCCATTTTCATCGCATTCCGATCGGTATATTTTGTAGGCCACAAGCAAAACCCGTCATGATGTTTCGAGGTAATGAAAATATAATTCGCGCCCATATTTTTGGCAAACCGGGCCCATTCCGAAGCATTGAAGTCTTCAGCCTTCCATTTTGGAATAAAATCGTCGTAGGTAAAATTTTCCCCATAATTCTCGTTATGGTAGGTGAAGGTAGGATTTGCCTTTTCAGTCATCCTCTTTCCGTACCATTCGGCATACGAAATCCCTTTCTCGCGCGGAGCCCATGCGGGAACAGAATAAACGCCCCAGTGCATACTCAATCCTATTTTGGCATCATGGTACCACTGCGGCATTTTATGACTGTCGAGCGATTCCCAGGTGGCTTTATAAGGCCCTTGTGCCATCAAACGGGTAATTGAAAAGTTGCCAATACATACACAAAGAATAAAAAGTAGTTTTAAACGCATAACTTTAGATTTAATATTCCGAAAAATAGGCAAATATTTAATGCTTCATATCAGAATATTCCAAAAAATTGAGAATTTTTTTCATTTAAAATCAAGATTATCCATGCATGGTAACTTAGAGCAACCTAAAATATTAAAATCATACTCATCACCCAATGAACTTTTTAGGGGGCTTCGATGTTCTGTTTCATAATAACCATTTTAAAACGCTATGAAATACGTTGTAACAGGTTCTTTGGGAAATATCAGCAAACCTCTTGCTGAAAAGTTAGTTGCTGCGGGACATAAAGTAACCGTAATTAGCAGTAATTCTGAAAAGTCCGCCCGGATCGAAGCAATGGGAGCCAAAGCTGCCATCGGAAGTGTGGAAGACAAAGATTTTCTGATTGGTACATTCACAGGTGCAGATGCTGTTTACACGATGATACCCCCAAATTTCGGTGCCCCGGATTTTAAAAAATACCTCGGCGGAATCGGTGAAAATTATGCCGAGGCCATTAAAGCATCAGGTGTCAAAAATGTCGTAAACCTTAGTAGTATCGGTGCCCATATGCCCCAGGGTTGCGGACCGGTTAGCGGGTTACATCATGCTGAAGAGGCATTGAATTCGCTTGATGGGGTGAATGTCAAACATCTCCGTCCCGGGTTTTTCTACTCCAATTTCCTGGGCAACATTGGGATGATCAAAAATATGGGGATCATAGGCGGAAACTATGGAGAAGGGACAAAACTACCGTTGGTCTCTACCGATGATATAGCGGAAGCTGCCGCCGAAGAGCTGATGTCACTCTCATTCAGCGGTAAAAGTATCCGTTACATCGTCAGCGACGAAAAAGCCACGCACGAAGTGGCTGCCGTTTTAGGAAGTGCAATCGGAAAGCCTGATCTTAAATGGGTCGACTTCAAGGATGAAGATGCATTGGCTGGTTTGTTGCAAGCCGGTTTACCCGAAGAGATTGCTAAAAATTATACCGAAATGGGAACCGCTATACGAAGCGGTGAGATGATATCCGAATACGTTGCTCATCACCCGGTAGTTTTGGGAAGAACAAGGTTTGAAGCCTATGCACCGGTATTTGCGGAAGTTTATGCAAAGTCGTAAACTGGGGCAGGATTTAATAATCAAATTTCAATTTAGCTGATGGCTTGGCTATATGAGCCATGATCTTGAATTACAGATTCTTTATACAATAAATCGTGTGGTAACTCCTGCATGAAATGAATGGGTATGATTTAATCTCCGGTTGTATCCCGATTAAATAATTTTAATTAAAAATTTCTAAAATACTACCGCAGAATAACTCAGCTCCACCGATCAATAGTTCACCCATATTGTTTATTATTGTAATTGTCATTTTTGGTGAATTCATCACCAAAAAAATTCAATTATGCATAAGCTAACCTTCTTCTGCTTTTTCCTTTTTGTAACAGGTTTCCTCAAAGCGGGCGATCTTCCCAAACTAAACCTCAAAATCGGGAAAAAGTATACCATTGAGACGATTTTCCATGAGGATACCTCAAAAACCAACCCGAGAAGGGAATACGATAAAAAATTATATGAATTGGTCCCGTCAAGTTTTAATATAGATGACGGAACCTATGATATAAAACTGATTATCAGTTATTATATGCATGTTCGCCAGGAAATCAGCAAGTCGGGTGCGTGGGCCGAAAAGGAAGTTTATGAATCCGGCTATGTGACTACCCACAGAAATCCAACTGTTTACCTGAATATGTTTAAGATTCCTGTCCATCTTAAGCTTACACAAAACAGCAAAATTACATCGTTCGATTTTAGTGAATATAACAATACAAAAACGCCGGAAGGATTGCAGGTCAGTCTTGGAGAATGGGATCAAAAAAGTCTCCAAAGCGAAATAAGTGCTTTGTTTTTTGATTCGGAAAAAACTCATTCATTGTGGAGCCACGAAATGGATATCCGTTCGAAATACCGGGTGATCAGTGAAAATGAAACATCGCTGGAGGTTGAAGTCGGTAATAGTGAAAAAGCGGTGCCCAAAGGAGAAACCGGAAGTGCTAAAGAACTATTCCGAAGAAAGATTCTGATTGATAAATCAACGGGCTTAATCATGGAAGATAACCTTTCATTTGTTTGGAATTTTATGGGCAAAAGAAATATCAACCGTTACCAGAAGCTAATTCCGGTATTTTCAGAAAAATTTGAAACCAGGACAAGAGCAGGTGATCCGGAATATATCAAATCTGAAATTTTAAAACCGAATACGGCCATCCGGATTTCTGTTCAGGATTCTTCAGAATACTCAAAATTTATTTACCTGGCATTTAATGATAAACTTCCATTCAAATCTTATCAACTTGAAAAGGATAAAAACGGCTTTTTTAATTTTCAAACTCATCTGGATGAGCCTACGGGCTTTTCCCTAAATTTTAGTCCCGACATAATATTTAACGCTAAAGGTGAAAGGATAATTTTAAGTCCGGGTGATAATCTTGAGTTACAAATCAATAAAGCCTCAGATGCCAACCGTCTTGATTTTAAAGGGATAGGGGCAGAAGACAACCGGTTTATGCAGATGTTCCTAAGGGCAAATCCATTCAGAATGGCGCGTAACAATCAGAATTTCAGTCAGCCAACTACGGCTGGTATGGATAGTGTCTTCAAGCTCCTGAACAATTCTAAGGCACTAATCAATCCGGAGCTATACCTTGATGTGGCAAATACATTGATATACAGTCCATATTTATGGAAGAAGAATTCTTTTTCCGATTCTATCGACAATCTGAAGATTCCGTTCTGTAACAGCCTGGCAATAAGAAATTCATTGTATATGATCTTTTTAAAGAAATATATCAGTTCATTCGAGGAAAAACTCTGGAAATCGTCAACCAACTACAGACCTTCAATAGAATACTATGAAAAGTTTTATAGTTTTGGACAGGTGCTCTTCCCTGAGCCAATATTGACTGAATATCTGGCTAATGTGGTAGAGGAAGCACTACGTTATGGCGTTTGGGAGAATGCCCGGCTACTTTACGAACGCCACAAATTAGCCTATGGCAAAAATCACCGTTTTTCAATAACTGAAAGTCTATATCAGCAAAATGCCCGTTTTGCGCCTGGAGCGACTTTCCCTATTGAAACGCTAACCGATATATATGGCAACTCCCTTAATTTTCGCAAGGAAAAAGACAAGTTGATTATCATTAAGGTACACAACATAGTTAATTCCACTGATCTTACGAAAGAGATGGTACTCTGGCAGAATTATGGTAGAAATTTTTACAGCTCGCACAAAAGCATTACTACTGTATGGATGATCATTGGGAAGGATGAACAGTTATCGCGTCTGAAAGCTGCTGTAGGTTTTAATTCTGAAGTGCGAATCATATTTCTAAATGCAAACGATATTTATTTGGGAAGTTCAGTATCCCCATTATTATTTAGTGACACCTATATCTTGGGAAGAAAAGGGATAATCCTGTACAATCGCGAACCTAATTCTACCCAGTGGATGAAAGCAATAGAAGATCTTAAAAATCCGATTTTATTTCATGGCGAATCGAATTTTATTCTGAAAATTATAGCATTCAGTCTTTTAGGTATACTTGTAATTTTAGCTCTTGCATTTATCGTCTACCGCCAGGTTTCCAGGCGCAAGCTTAAACGCGCTGAGTTGAGCCGTAAAATGCGGGAGCTTGAACTGACCGTGATCAGGACCCAGATGAATCCCCATTTTATGTACAACTGTCTGAATTCTATTCAAAACCTTGTGCAGAAAAACCAAAATGAGGAGGCGTTTACCTATCTTTCAAAATTTGCTTCGCTTGTAAGACAGGTGCTGAACAACAGCAAAAAAGATGAAATCCCGCTGAGTAAAGAATTGGATTCGGTGAAGGAATACATCGAACTGGAACAGTTGCGGTTTGATTTTGATTATGAAATTAATACTGCCCAAGGAATTGATACGAATGATATTTTTGTTCCCCCGATGTTATTGCAACCGTTCGTCGAGAACGCCCTTTTACACGGACTTCTGTTGAAAAAAAGCAACAGGCTGCTTAGTATCCGGATCTTAAAGCAACAGGCTAAAATCACCCTTGTAGTCGAAGACAATGGGGTAGGGCGTGATGCTGCCGGTAAATCGGACCAGAAAGGGAACGGGCAGGGCATTTTATTGTGCCATAACCGTCTTTCTCTCTTATCGGAGAAGACCGGTATTGAGTACCAATTAAAGATCGAAGATTTAACCGACGAAAATCTGCAACCAACGGGAACACGCGTTTCAATTGGATTTGTGGAGCAGGAGTAGTTATCGCTGCTGGCTTTAAGCGACTGGCATCTTGCAGGGAGAATTTGATAATTTGAAGATGGGAAGGACTGCACGACTGCACGACTGCGGAAGAGCTGCTGTTAAACTAATTCATGCCCTGGAGGGACTAAATCTGAATAACCCCCAGTGAAGTGAAACGGAACTGGGGGGATGAGATGGAAGAAAGATATAGGCGCATCTGGAAAGTTAAATTGAAATTGTGCTGCGGTACTTGTCCGGCCACCGACGGATGCGCCGCATAACAAATGTTGAAAAAAGTAATTACAGTATTAACAACAAAACGGTAAACAAATTTCAGGACGAGTCACTTAAGAAAGTACTGATCAGCCAGTCGCTAGCTGCATTAATTTTAAACGATATAAATCTGCCATTCAATGAATCGAATCAAAGCCATCGTAATTGATGATGAAAAAAACGGGCGCGAAAACCTGTGCAGCACGTTGCTGAAATACTTCCCTGAAATTGTGGTGGTTGCCGAAGCAGATTCAGCTTTGACGGGCATCGGGGCCCTCCAGGAACATGCTCCTGACCTCGTTTTTCTGGATATTGAAATGCCCGACGGGAACGGGTTTACAGTGCTCGAATTCTTCATCGACCCGGCTTTCGACGTCATTTTTGTGACAGCCTATGACTATTATGCGATACAGGCGATCCGGTTTTCAGCGCTCGATTATATCCTGAAACCCATCAATATCCTCGAACTTCGCTCGGCGATCAACCGGTTCGGTCAGCGGAAAAAGAAGGACCAGCGCGTGTTGGGTCAGTTTTTGCAAAATGCCGAATCGCCTTTGCCCGAAAAAAAAATTGCTCTTGCAACTGGTGATAAAATTGAGTTCTGTAAAATCGGGCATATCATTCGATGTCAGAGTGACGGGAACTACACAAACTTTTGTTTCGCTGATGCTACAACCCTATTGGTTTCAAAAACACTGAACGATTTTGAAGAGATCCTCGATGGGTATGGCTTTATCCGAACCCACAAAGCACACCTCGTGAACCTCATGTTTGTCCGGTCGTTTCACAAAAATGATGGCGGCTACCTCAAAATGACAGATAACACTTCCATACCCGTTTCACGGCGTAAAAAGGAAGAGATACTGGAGCGGCTGAAAGCGCAATTGCCGTGAAATGCTACTGATATCCGCTTTTGCAGTTTATCCACCCAAATATGAAGCTTATCAGAATATTATTTTAAATTGGCTCGCAAAAGGTTTCTTTTGCTGAAACCTTAAATTAATTCCTATGAAACGATTTTTTTCTCTTTTGCTGAAAAATCGGGTCAGGCAGTTGCAAACGAGGGGTAGGAATCGCTTACCTGGGGCTATGAGCTGACGGATTGAGAAAGGGTTTGTCTTAGCGGTCTTAGGTGTGAATCCCATTCGAAAGCATTGGCAAATTAACAAATTGGCAAATTAGCCAATTTTCTCCCCTTCTCCCCCACCCCTCACATTTTCTCGCCTTCCCGTCTTCTCCCCTTCGCTCCATCTCCCGGTCGCTATTTAGCTCCTATGCGGTACAATGACGAATCAGTACGGATCAGGATGGAATTTCGGGAAATTGCCGGAGTAGCGTATAAATCTCCCGGTAACAGATTTTCAGATAAGACTTCAGGTTCACGACCCACCTTCAGCACGAGAATTTCACCTTTTATTGAGGACAGATAAACCCTGCCTCCTGCATATACCGGTGAAGCATGATATTTATTTTTCAGCCGTCTGGAATAAATGGAAGTCCCGGTTTTTGCATCGATCACCACAAGGGTGTTTTTGCTGTCGACCGTATAGATTAAACCTGCTTTTACCAATGGGGTTAACAACTGCAAAATTGGTCCTTTGTATCGCCAAAGAACGTTGGTTTGCGTAATATCACCAGAGCCATTGGGATCGACCGCCAGTAGTTCAACATATTTCTCACCGTCAGCAGGTGTGACAAAGCTTGTATAAAAGAAAACCACCCCATTTTCAGTAACTGGCATCGATATCGTGGAGTCCTCACCCTGCACAACGCGCCAAACTTCCGCACCTGTTTGTACATCATAAGCAATACATACTGCCGATCCGTTGGAAATAAGCAGGTCTCTGCCTCCTGCATTTAATATGATGGGTGTCACATAAGCCTTTTTCCCGATCGGGAGCAGCGGCTCATAACATTCCGCGGGCCGATAGGTCTGCCAGACGGTCTCCCCGCTTTTCTTATTGAGGGCAATAATAAACTGGTGATCAGTACCTTCGTAATGAAGAATCAACAGCTCTTTGTACAGTATCGGCGATGCCCCGGTTCCCTGAACATGTTCACATTTTAAATCATCTCTTTTCCAGACCGTCCGCCCGTCATCGGTGCTCACACAAGCGGTTCCGGTACTACCAAAATTCAAGTAGACAAATCCCTGCTCGATACAAGGTGTCGGAGTCGCGTAGGTGTTAATTGAATGTTTCGGGTAGATGCTGTCCTGTTTAAACAGCGGGATATCAAAAAGAACCTTGCCTGAAGTAAAATCAACACATATGCCCGACATCTCTTTTCCATCCGGAGTAGCCGTTGTTACCCATACCTGGTTTCCGAAGACGACTGGTGAGGACCATCCTTTACCCCTGATAGGTGTTTTCCAGATAACATTCACTGAGTCATTCCATACCGTGGGTACCAGGCTGTCTGATGAACTCCCGTCAAAGTTGCTGCCCCTGAAATGTGTCCAGTTACTTTCCTGGGCAATTAAACTTACAGAATGACCAACGACTACAACGACAATAATGGAAAACAGGCAGGCGCGCAGAGACTTTCTCATAGTAGATATAAGTATTAAAATTCAAAGGTCAGTTGTAATTAAACCGCAACAATTTACCTCTTACCTCGACGCATTAAAGGTAAAATACTCTATGTAATGGCAATAATTTGATCCTTTACGTTTTCAGGTTCAAATACTTTCCGCCAATCGTCCCGAATAAACTCTTTAAGTCCGCGCTGTAACGCTTTGTTTGCAGCATCGGAGAAGACAGCTCCCGGCAATTCGTCGAAGAGGACAGCCATCTGGATGCGCAAATGCCCGAGTAAAAAATCGCGTGCAGCCTCGGCAGGTACGCCCCTTTTAATCACCTCATCCAGTCCCTGGCGGATTACATACACACAAGTGGAAGCCAATGTTTCGACAAGGGCTGGTTCGAGCAAACCCATCTGGTCAACAGTAATACGATGGGAACGCAATACTGGTCCGTAAAAAGTACGCGCCAGCTCCTCCCCTTTTTCATAATCGTCATTGCCGCCTTTCATAATCGAACAAACAATTGATTGTTTCGCAGCCACGCCACCAAAATGATCGTGCATCGCCGCCTCGTTCGGTTCCCAGTTAAAAATTGATGGATGTGTAGGATGCGTGATAAAATAAGCCACATCAGCACGGTTGAACAGCTTTCCCGCCAAGGCTGCGGCCGGATCAAGCGTCACCACCAAACCACCACTTTTCATCATTGGAATAGTAATTGCCGACACCATTTCGAGTGCAACATCGGGTACTGCCAGGATGACAACATCCGCAAACGGGATTGTCTCTTCCGGTGCTGAAACACAAACACCTATTCCGGTCAGTCTTTCAATGCCAATCCTGCTTACTTCGAGATAAGTCATCTCATAAGCTGAGTCTTTCAGGTTGTAGGTAAGACGCATTCCCATTTTACCACCCGCTCCCACTAAAGTTACTTTTGTCATATCATAATAGTTTTTAAATGGTTATTCCAAATTCAGCCATTACAACCGGTTTACCTGTAGCTGCCGATTTATAAGCTGCCCAGACTAACCGTACTGTCTCAAAATTATCAGCGCCTGTGTTTTCTGCTGTCGAATTACAAAGAATATCCTGAAGAATATCGTTGTTGCAAGCCACAATAGCAGGTGGCTCCGGCACGAGCCGATCAGTCTGCCACGGATATTTTTTCATCTCTACAGTTTCGTACATTGTGCCAACTGAGCGGGTAACTGCAATATGAAAATCGGCATCGAGCCTGATGCTCCCCTGATCTCCTTCTATCAGCAGCAATGTTTGAGGAAAAATCTCCTTTTCGAGCGGAGAACTGAATGAAATTTCC